>CAYLSY010000119.1:0-7693 GCA_964386275.1 uncultured Hyphomicrobiales bacterium | reverse complement strand
AAACAATAATCTTCTTGCTTTGGGAAAGCCTTAATTTTTAAATTTTTCAGTTTTTAGGGTTATATTCTGAAAATTCAAAAAAAGTTAGTAAATTGCAATACTTTTAATTATAAGAAAATTTAAGGTACATCCATGAATTTTTCAATGAAAGGTATGCTTGAACAAGCACAAAAAATGCAACAGGAAATGGAGCGTATCCGTCAGGAAGTCAACAACGAATATGTAACCGAAGAATCCGGTGGCGGAATGGTCGCTGTAACTGTTTCAGGCGCAAATATTATCAAAAGTATAAAAATTTCACCGGAATTAGTCAATCCCGACGAAATCGAAATGCTCGAAGACTTAGTGGTTGCAGCTGCGAACAAAGCTCTGAACTCTGCTGGCTTGATGGTTCAGGAAAAAATGAAAAGTGTATCGGCTATGCTTCCGAATATTCCGGGATTAATTTTAAATCTATAACATCGAATGACATACACTTCCGTATCTATAGAAAAAGCGGTTGAAATTTTGTCTTCACTTCCAACAATCGGCAGGAAAACCGCTCAGCGCTTAGCTTTTTATATTCTCAGGCAAAACGGAGATTATGCAGAAAAATTGACTCAGGCAATACTTGACCTTAAGAAAAATGTCAAATATTGCTCGATTTGTTTTAACTATACCGACATTGACCCATGCCCGGTTTGTTCCTCTCAAAAGCGCGACAGGAGCATAATCTGTGTTGTTGAAGAGCCGAATGATGTCGTCGCTATCGAAAAAACCGGCGAATACAAAGGACTTTATCATGTCTTACACGGCTGCTTGAACCCGCTCGATGGCATAAGTCCCGAAGATATTAAAATCAAGGAGCTTCTTTCACGCATTTACGGAATTAACGAACTGATTATCGCTTTAAATTCCTCCGTCGAAGGAGAAGTAACGACGCAATATATTGCCAAAATTCTCAAACCATTCGATATAAAAATCACTCGTATTGCCCGAGGAATACCGATTGGCACCGACCTTGAATTTACCGACGAAGCAACCTTGGCTAGGGCGTTAGAAGGACGGGTTGCATTATAATTTTTTTTTATATTCATTTATATGCAAGCATTTAACATATACTGTTTAAAAAATATCAAGTTGGCTGTAGTTTCAATCATATTCCTGTTGAGTATTTCAGCTTGTAATTTATTCTCGACACGCCAGCCCGAAAAACCAAATAGCGAGACTGGAAATTTCGTTCCGGCAACCAACCCGAACTTGGTAATTACTAACCTCGAGAACTCAATTTCCGATTTAAATGTGGATAATTTTATTCAATGTCTTTCGGACTCTTCGCGCAAGGATGTCCGGTTCTTTGAATTCATACCTTCGGCGGACGCTATGTCGGTCTATGCTTCTTTGTTTCATAATTGGGATATATTAAGCGAGCGACGAGCTTTTACTAACCTTATTATTCAGTCTTCGTTGTCCCAAAAGCCTCTTCTGACGCTGAACGATAAACATTTTGATATTCTTTTGCCTGATTCGGCGGTTTTTTCGTCAAATTATTCTTTATCAGTATTATTCGAAGGGGAAACTTCGGTTGATATTTATTCGGGTATCATGCAGCTAACGATGACGCCTGAACCAAATGGGCTTTGGAGTATTGTACGATGGATTGATGTATCCGATGGGGCAGATTCGACGAAATCATGGAGCTACCTAAAAGCGATTCTAACGAATTAATGATGAAAAGAATATTTTTAAAATAATTAATCAGGTTATTTTTATGCAAATTCAATTCAATTCGCAATTTCAGTCTTTATTAAAAAGATTTTCGTATTTGTTACCGTTGATTGTGATATTTTCCTTTTCAAGGCTGAACGCAGGTTTGCCTGAAGCATGGGAAGCATTTAAGAACAATGAACTTGACGCAGCCGAAACAGAATTCAAAGAAATCGTTGCACAAGGCGATAAGGACGCTTTCCAAGCCGCATTAGCCTTGAACAATATTTATTCTGAAAGAAACGACTACCAAGCCGGATTAAATAATATCCGAAACATTATTAAATATTCGCCAGAAATTACTCCTTACTTCTATTCGCTAATTCAGTTTCTAATGGCGCAGAACTTCATCAATATCGATGTGGAAAATGATATACTAGAAGAAATGCTCGATTCAAAGAAAATTAACGAAACAATCAAGGCGCATATTTATGAATTAATTTCAAGAAATAAAGTAAAAGTCTATGATTATAAAGCCGCCAAAAAGATTTGGGAAAAAATCGGGCAAATCAAAAGTTGGGCAATTGCTGGTCCATTTGATAATACATCTCGAAGCGGTTTCAACAAGAATTATCCTCCGATTGCCAATCCCGAATCCGATGCAGAGTTTATCAACCGAAATAGAGCAAAAATTGAATGGCAAGATTTTACAGTCGAAAAACCGGCTACATGGCATAATTTAAAAGATAAATATCCGGTTTATAATTCAATTTTCTTTGCTCAAACATTTTGCAAGAGCGATAAGGAACAAAAAGTCCAACTAAGAATCGGAACATCCGGTTCGCTTAAAGCTTGGGTGAACGACGCCTTGGTTTTCGAGGAAGCTGACGAGCGCAACAACGGCATCGATACTTATATTGCTGAGATTCAATTACATAAGGGATGGAACAGGCTGCTGATTCAAATTGGCAGCAGCGATATTGAGGAATGCAATTTCTTAGCAAGAATAACTGACGATGATGGGCGATTAATCGATGATATCGAGTTTTCAACGAAAATGGAAAAATATAAAAAAGCTGCGAAAACGAAATTAAACCCAAAGGAAAATCGCATCGAAAAGTTTTTTTTAGACGAAATTCAGAAGAATCCAGATAATTTAGCAAATTATTTATGCCTTGCTGATATGTATTTTTGGCTTGGCGATCTTGAAAATGCGCGAATTACTTACGAAAAAGCTTTGGTTATAGCTCCCGGTTGCGGTATTATTCTTAGTAAACTATATTTTACTTTAGATGTCGACAATAAGGAAACTCAAAAGAATATGGTACTTGACCAAATTAAGCAAGCAGACCCTGACAACATGAACGCATTGGCAGTTGATTTCGAAGAGGAAATCGATAAAAAAGATTACGACAAAGTTCAGAGTATTATTGAAAGAATGCAACGACGCTCAAGAAACAAAATAACGCTTTCGGGATATGAGTTGCAGCTGGCTTCGGCGCAAAGCAAATTTGAATTAATTAATCAAATCATTGACGGATTATATAATGAAATGCCGCAAAATGAAACGATTGTTTATCAAAAAATGTATGTCGAAAGAAATTTTAAGCGCAACAATACCGAAGCGGCAAATGTATTGTCAAAATATGTTAAGAATTTCAATTCTCTTAATATGATTTACCAATTGGCGAACTTATATTTCGAGCTTGGACAAGAAGAAAACGGTTTCAAAGAAATGAGCAGGTTGTTGGAATACGAACCAAATAACGATGTAGTGTTGTCGCAAATTGGCAATAAACATTTCGCTCAGCGAGAATACACCAAGGCTCTCGAATATTTTCTGAAGTGTATTAAGATTTCACCATATAATTTAAACAATGTTTTGAATGTAGCCGTAGCATACGACGAAAATGAACAAGATTCGGAAGCAATACCTTATTACAAGCGGTATATTGAATTAAACCCGTTCGATTACAAGGTTCGCGATAAATTGTTGAAACTGGAAAAACAAACATCGCCTGTCGATTTAGTCGAAAACCCCGACTATTACTCAATATTTGCCCAAGCGCCAGATGCATCGCAATATCCGAACGATAACGCAGCAATTCTATACTATTCGACTACAAGAGGAATCATTAGCGGGGCAGTCAGCGAATCAAGAAGAATCATGCTGGTCAAGATATTCACTTCTAAGGGCATCGACGAGTTGAAGGAATATTCCATAGATGATATTGGAAATACAACGATTGAAAAAGCTGAAGTATTGAAAAAAGACGGCAGAAGATTAAAAGCTGAAGTAAACGGATTGACTGCTGTTTTTACTAATCTTGACATTGGCGACGGAATTTTACTCATTTCGAAATCTCAACACTATAAAACTATGATGCTCGGAGATTATTTTTGGGATTCCCATTATTTCGAGTTCATGTATCCTTGTTTAACCAATAAATATACGCTTATTGTGCCTCCTTCGGAAAAATTCGACTACAAGACCGAAAATTTCGACCTGAAGCCAGTGATTTCCGATACTGCCGGATATAAAAAATATACATGGGGCAAAGGCGCTACGCCAGCATTAAGGAATGAAGCCTATACTCCAGCATACGTAGATTGTGCGGCGACGCTTCATGTTTCTTCAATTCCTGACTGGAACACCGTTTCCACATGGTATAACGATGTGTCTTTGGCTCTGGCAAGACCCGATTACGATACACGAAAATTGCTTGACAGCTTGTTTTCTGACGGACAAGAGCTTTCGGAAATGGAAACAGCAAAAAAGATTTATAATTACATTGTAACCAAAATCCGCTACAGCTCTATTCCTTTCCGTCAAAGCGGACTAGTTCCGCAATTGGCTTCCGATGTTATTGTTACTCAAATGGGTGATTGCAAGGATGTTTCGACTCTCTTCGCCACGCTTTGCCGATTGAAGGGCATCGATGCCAGGTTGGTGCTGATTTCTACCCGAGACAATGGCTCGAAATCCATGCCATTGCCATCGATTGATTTCGACCATTGTATTGCGATGATTAAAATCAATAACAAGAAGTATTATATTGAGCTTACATCCGACTCAAATCCCTTCGGCACTATCGCCTTTGCTTTAAAGAATGCTATTGCTTTGGAAATTGGCGACAACATCGGTTCAAAAACGTTTTTAATGAACCCGGATACCCGTTTGAAAAACTCTACCGAACGCGAAACAAAAGTAACAATCAAAGGCAATCAAATGTTTGTTGAATCGAACTCTGTCAAATATGGCAGCGCTGCTGTCGTTATGCGTTCGACTTATCAAAATGTGGCGGAAGAAGAGCAACGCTCCACGATAATTGGTATTATTTCCAGAGACTTGCCAAGGGCGCGTTTACTTGACTTGAAATTCGACGAAACTTTGAATAATACAGCTGATAGCGTTCACTATAATTATTCATTCACTGTGGATAACTGTTTCAGCAAAATTACATCGCTGCATGCGCTGAAAATTCCGATTTCCGACGCCTTAACATCGTTTCAGCCATTGGCAAACGATGACAGAAAATACCCTGTAGTTCTATATTACAACCTGATTGAGGATTATTTGAAGGAAAGGGTCGAAATAGAATTGCCCGAAAATTATACGCTGCTCGAAATTCCGGCGAATACTGACAAGAAATCAAAATACATTGATTATTCCCTGCATTTCAAACAAGAAGGCAATAAACTTGTTATTAATCGCTTATTAACTGTTAAAAACGATATTGTCGGTATCGAAGACTTCTTCGAATTCCGCCAGCTTTGGGAGGATATTATTCAAGACGATACTCAGCAATTGGCATTTAAGGAAAATACAAACGATAATGGCAATAAATCATCAAAAAAAGGTAAAACCAAGAAATGAGAGCCGTCGTCCAAAGGGTTACTCGCGCTAAGGTTACTGTCGATGGTGTGGTAACCGGCGAAATCGACGCCGGATTGCTCGTTCTTATTGCAATGAGCGCAAGCGACGGCGACGCCGAGATTGCTTGGTTTGCTAATAAATTAGTGAATTTACGAATTTTCAACGACAGCAATGGAAAAATGAATCTATCGGTGTTGGATACCGGCGGGTCGATACTCGTGGTATCCAATTTCACCGTATATGGGGACGTCAAACGTGGCTTCCGTCCGAGTTTTACCGATTCGGCACCTGCAAGAGAAGCAGAAATAATTTACAACAAATTTGTCGATTTCTTAAAAGAAAATTATCAGATAAATATTCAAACAGGCGTTTTTCAAGCTATGATGGATGTTGAATTGGTCAACGACGGACCTGTAACCGTGATTATCGAGAAGTAAATGCTTGGTTCGGTTGTAAGTTATAATAATTATAAGTTATAATAATTAAGAGTAATCAATTGACGCTTATTAAAAAAGTTCAAAAGAGCGTCAGTTCGGATTATTCCTTTCCACTTCTTTTTGTGCTTTACGTATATCTGTTTTAAGAAGCAAGATGATTCCGATAACGAAAAACACGACTAAAGATACAATCGCTATTCTATAAGATACCGTGTATTGCAGAGCCAGCGCAAAAAGTAGAGGCGCCATCCAACTTGTGCCTTTGTCGCTTACTTCGTATAAGCTAAAGTATTCCGCTTCTTTGTCTTTTGGTATGATAACCGAAAACAAAGAGCGGCTGAGAGCTTGAGTGCCTCCCAAAACCAAAGCTATGGCAATTGCAATGAAATAAAAACCAGTTACAGACTGCAAGAAGAAAAATGTGTAAATAATAATTGCAGTCCAGATAAAAAGGGTAGTGAGCAATGATTTGTATGCCCCAATACGCTTCGATAACCAATTAAATAATAAAGAACCCGGAAATGCAACAAATTGAACTAATAGTATTACTATAGTCAGTGTGTCCATACCAATTCCCAATTCCTCTGAGCCGAATTGCGCCGCCAACGCAATTACAGCTTGAACGCCGTCGTTAAAAAACAAATACGCAATTAAGAAAAGAAGAGTTGTCTTGTATTTACGGGCATCCTTAATAGTATTCACCAATTGTATGAAACCCGAAAGCAACACGTCCTTGGCATTTGTTATTTGTCTGCGGGGACGTTTTTTAATAGCAAGCATGGGAATAATTGTAAATAATGCCCACCATGCGCCTGCCGAAGCCAAGCAGATTCTTACGGCATGCCCTATATCCAGTCCGAAAGACTCGGCTTGGGACACTAAAAGCAAATTGAGCAACAACAACAATCCGCCGCCTATATACCCGATGCCCCAGCCAACCGATGATACAGTATCTCTTTCTTCGACAGAAGATATTTCGGTAAGCATTGAATTATAGACAACTGAAGAGATGCCGAAGCATAAATTGGCAATAACAAATAATGCGCCGCCTAACCCGTATGAGTCGCCTTGAACAAAATAAAGGCATAACGTCGAAAAAGCGCCTAAATAAGCCGATAAACCGAGTATGAGCTTCTTTGCTTTTGTGAAATCGGCGACTGCGCCGACTATAGGAAGGAAAATCGCTTGCAGTATTACGGAAAAAGAGACAAGGTATGCGTAATATGAACCGCTAAATAATGATAAACCGAAAACATCGATGAATCCATTTCCGTCGGCTGCATTTTTAGCTATAGAAGTAAGATAAGGACCCAAGAAAACCGTAATAACCGTCGTCGAAAAAGCCGAATTTGCCCAATCGTAAAAATACCAGCCGATTCTTTCCTTTTTTTGGCTCATTACTTGGTTTTCTTAATCCTGACGAAATGCTCAATCGAGCGATTGTAAGTCCTTTCGGCATTGTTCGGGAAATAGCATGCCGGCAGCTCGCCGTTGCGGCGGTGGTACATTATACATTCGCAACAAATGCCTTTGCGGGGGCAAGGTTCGTAAGTGCAGTTACAATTTGCTCTATTTCGTTTTTCTTTACATTCCATATTTCAAAAATTCAAAAATTTCCAAAATTCAAATATACATATTAAAAAAAATTTTTCATTGCTTTTTAGTTTGAATGAATAATAATATTTCTTACATT
>CAYLSY010000118.1:0-7699 GCA_964386275.1 uncultured Hyphomicrobiales bacterium | reverse complement strand
TTTGTTATTTTTTTGTAAAAAAAAATAATTTTGCTTTTTGTTATTTTTAATTTGAGATAAACTAATGTCTGACATCATTCATAGCACAGATTATCTATTCGCTAAGTCATCTTTTTTAACCGGCGCCGGCACGGTTTTAAATTTGAGAGGCGATTATTATCTTTACAATTACTCTGATTCAGGCGAAGAAGCTGATATTAAAGCTTTGGCATCAGATTGGAAAGCTATTGGCAACGACATTAAAGACTCAATGAAAAATTTTCAAGAAGAGTTTATTGATGAGTAAGGGTATTCAAAAAAGGGCTAATGAGCTTGCGGACCAGCCAAAACAGATACATCTGGTTCAAAGTTCTATGTATAGTGGACCTATACCTCCCCCAGAAGTGCTTGCAAAATATAACGAAATTGTACAAGGAGCTGCCGAACGAATCTTGAAGATGGCTGAAAATCAACAAAATCATCGAATTGAACTTGAGAAGCATGTTATAAAGAGCCAACAAAGACAAAGCAGCATTGGGCAACTGTTTGCAATTATTATTGGGATAGTTGGCTTGTTTGCAGGTACTTATGCGGTATTACAAGGACATGATATTGCAGGAGCAGCGTTGGGAGGAGCAACTTTGGTTAGTCTTGTAACTGCATTTTTGAAAGGTAGAAGCAGCCAAAAAGATGATATAAAGAAGAAGAAAGAAAAAGATAGTTGATAAATGTTAATAGATATCTTAAGATAAAAGCCTTCCCGGAGCGATTCGGGAAGGCTTTTTTGCATTAATGGAAGAATTTGAGAATTCCGGTAACCTGAACAACCTTTTTCTATGGCTCGGTCGGCAATTCCAAGACAAACTTAGCGCCTTCGCCCAGTTTGCTTTCGCAATAGATTCGCCCGCGCATTTCTTCGACAAGCCGTTTGACAATCGAAAGTCCCAATCCTGTCGAATTTTCGTTATTAGTCGGACGTGCCGATAACCGTGTGAATTTTCCGAAGAGCTTTTTCATATCGTCTTCACTTATGCCGGGACCTTCATCTTTGACCTCGATTTTGATGTATTTTTCGTCGACAGTTTTGCTTGCCGCAATCCATATATTTCTATCGAATGGCGAGAACTTTATAGCGTTCGAAACAAGGTTATCGAGTATCTGCTGGCATCTGCCGGGGTCGGCAAAAGCATGAAGAGTATCGTTATTGGGAATCAGATTGAGTTTGATACGCTTATCTTCGGCGCGCATGCGAAACTTATTGGATACAAGTTTCAGCAATTCAAAGGCATCGATTTCTTCAATATTAAAATTAATTTTACCTTCCTCGATTGCGTTTATATCGAGCAAGTCAATGATTATTTGAAACATAAATTCCGAAGAATGAAGAATCATTTTCGAGAAATCAAGAATTTCATCCTTATCGAGTCCGCTATTGGGGTCAGCCAATACTTCTGAAAGACCTTTGATGGCGGTCAACGGGTTTTTTAAATCATGCGCAGCTATTCCGAGAAACTCATTCTTTTCAAGGTTTAGTTGCTCCAAACGAGTGTTTTGCTTAATTATCAGGTCACGGGCAAACTTTAAATTTAAATGCGTATTGATTCGAACGAGCAATTCATCTTTGTTGAAAGGCTTGGTGATGTAGTCGACACCGCCGAGTTTGAAACCACGCACAATATCTTCGATTTCAGATTTTGCCGTAAGAAAAATAATTGGAATCGCAGCAAGAGTTGGATTTTGTTTGATTTTTTCGCAAACCTCGAAACCTGTCATATTCGGCATCATCACATCGAGAAGGATTAAATCTGGCGTATCGTGTTCCAAAGCCTCAAGAGCTTCTATCCCACTTTGAGCAATCGATACTTCGTAGCCTTCGTCCATAAGAATTGCCCCAAGCACCTGCAAATTTTGCAATATATCATCAACGGCAAGCACCAGCGGAGCATCCCGTCCGAGCAAAGCCAGCATTTCTTCCATAAGTTTATACCTGAATTAAAAAATTATATGCCCTAAAATGGACTCCACCTCGATTGTGTAGTCTATCAGGCTGTTTCAATTTAAGAAAATAATATGAATTATTTTTAATTTATTTCTTGTAATTATCAACAATAATATCGAAATCTTTAATAATTTCCTTAACTTTTTTTAAATCGAATGCTTCGGAGTATTTCTGAAGCGTTTCGCCAAACAATGCCAGACGCGCCGCATTATGTTTTTTACCCAATTCAGCGGTTCGTTTGGCAAAATCGCGAATCATTCCAAAGCGGAAAGTCTCTTCAATCCTCTTATGCAAGGGAATTAGTTCTAGGTCTATTATTCGGAGCATTTCCTCGACATCGGTTATGTTTGTTTCCAGCTCCGTGGTAGATTCTTGAAATGCTTCAGACTGGATTTCTGCAGTTGAAATGTCGATTTGCTTGTATTTAAGATGCTTCATCATTTCCTCGAACAATTCCAATTTGTTGACGGGCTTCGGCACAAATCCGTCGAACTTGTTCTGCCATATCCGCTCGATTTCGTCCTTCATTACCGACGCCGTAAGCGCTACAACTTTAATATCTTTCAAATCATTAGACTTACGAATATTCTTAACGGCTTCGTGTCCATCCATAACCGGCATTTTCAAATCCATTAAAATCAAGTCAGGTTTGAACACCGCAGCCTTTTCGAGAGCCTCCTTGCCGCTTTCGGCAGTTTCTATTTCGAGTTGCGAATTCGATAAATATTCGATTATTAGCCGCCTATTATTGGCAATATCATCGACCAAAAGCAGCTTTGCAGGCAGGAATATAATAGAATTGACATCGATTTGCACTTGCTCATTTTTTTCCTCGACAAAATCTTCGAATTTAATACTATGAAAATTAAAGCAAAAAGCGCTGCCTTCGCCGACTTTGCTTCTTACGTTGATAGTGCCGTTCATCATCTCAATCAATCGCTTGGTAATCGTCAAACCCAGCCCAGTGCCGCCGTATGCCTTAATACTTTGCCCGTCAACTTGACGAAAAGCCTCGAAAATAGCGTCGATTTGGCTTTGAGGTATTCCGATGCCTGTATCGATGACTTCGAAAAACAAGTTTAATTTGTGAGCCAAATAATCGATGTTTTCCGCATAACATTTAATCGTAATTGAGCCTTTTTCGGTGAATTTCACAGCATTTCCGACAAGATTAACAAGTATTTGCCTTAATCTTGCCTCGTCGATAACGATTGCCTCTGGTAAGTCGGAATCAATTTCGATTTTTAAATCCAGCTTCTTTTCAGCCATTTTATGGAAGAATACCTGCTTAATCTCCTTTAAAATTTGCTTTAAAACCACAGACTCATACTCAAAATGAATTTTTCCTGCCTCGATTTTGGAAATATCCAATATATCATTGATTAGAGTCAGTAAATTATTGCTGCTAACCATAATAGCGTCTGCATAATCTTTGCTCTTTTCGTCCGAAAGACGATTTTTCAACAGGTCGCTGAAGCCGAGAATAGCATTGAGCGGCGTTCGGATTTCGTGGGACATGTTTGCGATAAACTCGCTCTTGAATCGGTTGGCGGCGTCGGCATTTTCTTTGGCAACTATTAACTGCTTTTCGATTTTTTTGCGCTCGGCAATTTCGTTTTCCAAGTCGAGCAAGGATTTATTCTTGATGTAAATAGCTTCCTGAAGCGCATTATTGGCTTGCGTGAGCTTCTTTAGCTTAATTAAATTCTTTGCCCTAGCCAATAATTCGTTGCTGTTATACGGCTTTGTCAAGAAGTCGTTACCGCCGGCTTGGAAACCTTCGACAATATCTTTTACTTCATGCAAACTCGTAAGAAACAAAACTGGCAGTTCATACATCGAATATTTCTTCCTCAGCTCGGCGCAAACTTCGAACCCAGTCATGCCGGGCATAATTATATCGAGAATCACGAGGTCGAATGCGCTGTCTTTGTTTAGTATTTCGAGAGCTTCAGGTCCACTTGCCGCTTGCTCGGTTATATAGCCGAAAGCCTTGATGTAGCGTTTGATTAGCTTAAGTTCAGTCTTGCTGTCGTCGATTACTAAAACCCGCGAAAGCTCGTCATTTAGTTCTATTGCGCTTATTAGCTGCTGAGTCATATGTTTTGATATTTGATGTATTAATTGACATGAAGCAAAGTAAGGATTACAATTGTATGCTCTGATTCGATATATTTAAAAATTATTCTATAATATGAAGCTATTTGCTCAAAAATTTCGTCGTCGTCAAGTTCTGGCGTTTTTTTCCCGACAAAGGGAAATCTTGTCAATTCCGAAGCTACAGAAAGAATAATCTTCACCTTGGATTTATCGACACCAGAGTGGTATTCGGCAATGTCTTGCAAATCCGAAAATGCGCGCTCTGTCCACATTATCCGTTCAACCATTTTTGCGCTTCCGTCATTATAAAATTATGCGAATAAATTCTCTGCATTTCGGCGTCATGCATTCCTTCGGCAACAGCGTCGAGCAGACGCAAAATATAGAACAACTCCTCCGATTCTATTTCTTCGGGCAAGCGTTCAAGCGCCGCTTCAATCTTTGATTTGGCAATCACCATATACTTAAACTATATTACTAGTGGATTAATAAATTGCAATAACTCAATAAAGCGCAATTATAATACCAACTCTTTAAAGAAACATCTTGATTTGCTTGCGTTTCATAAAATCAACCAATTCACGGACATCTTCGCTGTGTCCTCGGCGGCAAATCATCAAAGCGTCTTCGCTATCGATGACGATTAAATCGCTTGTGCCGACGATTCCGATTAGGCGGTTGTTGGCGCTGACCATGCAGTTTGTTGTGTTGATTGCGATTACGTCGCCTTCAATCAAGTTGTTGCGAGCGTCTTTCATAGATAAACGCAGCAACTCGTCCCATGTGCCAAGGTCGCTCCAACTGAATGTCGATTCGACAACGAATACGTTGTCGGCTTTTTCGAGAATGGCGTAATCGACCGATACGGCTTCCATTTGCCGGTAAATATACTCTACAACTCCTTTGAACGAGTATTTGCCTATGTGTTTGTTGAGAAGTTTGAACAAGCGGTGATGCTCGGGCAGATATTTTTCGAAAGCCTGCCAAAACGTGTCGTTGCGCCAAACGAAAATACCGCTGTTCCAAAGGAAATCGCCGGTTTCGATGAATCGCTCGGCAGTAGCTGTATCGGGTTTTTCGGCAAATGTTGTTGTTCTGCGCACTCCCTGTTCATAGAAATCTTCGATACCGTCGTCGTTGTCGTTCACCTGAATATATCCGAAAGACGGCTCGGGACGTGTCGGAGTAATCCCGATTGTAACGATACCTTTTGTTTCATAAGCGACATTGCAGGCTGTTTCGAGGCTTTGTTGGAACTCGCGGACATTGAAAATTACGTGGTCGCTCGGAAAAGCAAATAAAATTGTATCGTCATCGCATTGCCCGCTTATGGCTGTTGCAGTCAAGGCAAGGCAGGGCGCAGTATTTCTTCCGAACGGCTCTAAAATAATGTTCTCTTGAGGAATGCTTGCCAGTTGCTCTTCGGCAAGCGTGGCGAAATCTTCGAAAGTAACAACAAAAATATCTTCCGGCGCAAACATCGGCAACAACCTATAGATTGTGTTTTGTATCAGAGTGCCTTCGCCGGTTAAGTGGATAAATTGTTTGGGCTTCTTTTCTGTGCTTCGCGGCCAAAATTTTGGACCCATGCCGCCAGCCATTATTATTGCTTTTTTCTTCATCTGATATGTCAATTTTTGTGTAATTGCTTTTTCATTTTTTAAGCTAAATTAATTAATATATTTATATATATCCCTTTAAATATAAATTACTTACGCTTGCATAGCGCAATCGTCAACTACTTCTTAACAACTTCAATTCTTCTGTTCTTGGCTCTCATTGCATCGGAATTATTTTTTTCAATTGGATTGGTAGAGCCGAATCCAAGAGCCTTCAAACGATTTTCTGCAATGCCGTTTTTAATTAAAGCGGTTTTTACAGCATTTGCTTGCTTTTCGGTTAATTCATAGCTGTCCATTTTATCGAGAGTGTTATCAGTATGAGCTTCAATCGTTATTGATAGCGTTGGATTTTCATTCATCATTCTCGTTAGTTCCTCGATAATAGCGCCGGATGCAGCGTCAATTTCGCTGCCCTCTTTGTTAAACTTGACGTAGAGAATCATTCTGCCTTCGAAATTCAGCGTTTCGAATATTTTTTCGGCAGTGGGGATTATTTTAAGCTCACCTTTTTCAATTACTATCAAATCATAATTAGCGCCGTCGTTATAGGGAATGATTTCCAGCCATAACTCTTGCTCTCCGTTTATGATTTGAGCGGTAAAAACAACAAAGTCCTTTTTTTCGTCGCAATCTTCGTCCTCGCATTTACCATTAAACAGTATTTTACCGCCTTTTTTCTTAACGGCTTCTTGGTAGAATTGTAAGATTTGCTGTTCGCTGAATTTTGTGTTTTCGTCTTTTATAGCATAATGTTTCGACCAGAGTTGCCCTTCGACATAGACTAACTTCTTTCCATTCCAAAAGTTATAAGCATCGAAATCGGCGTCAGAACTGCTGTTGATTGAAAATTCGGGTATTCCTGAGAAATAAGGACAATCGGTTTCGACAACCGGAGGTGCGATAACTTCGATTTCCTCTTCCGGTTCTTCCGATTCGGGTTCGTTTTGAGCTGATAAGTTTAAAGTCATGCAAATGCTTAATAATGCAATGCAAAAAACATAGAATAATCTGAAAAAATGAGCCATCGCTTCACCCAAAAATCTATTATTAATTTTTAACCTTTACAATCGAATTTCTTTAAGCTCCCTTAAACACCGGTTTTCTTTTTTCCAAGAACGCCGATGTACCTTCGCGGAAATCTGCCGTACCGCAGAGTTCGCCGAAACGAAAAGACTCGTATTCCAAACCATCGTTTTCCAAAGTCGAACATGCAAAATTAACGCAATCTAACATTTTTTCAATAGCAATAGTTGGTTTCGAAGCAAGCATTTCGGCATAATCGAGCGATTTCTGCATCAGTTCGTCGGGTTCGAATACTGCATTGATAATTCCAAATGATTCGCCTTCGGCAGCGGTTATCATTCTGCCGGAAAGCAATAAATCGAGAGCGCGGGCGCGTCCGGCGATTTTCGTAAGTCTTTGGGTGCCGCCGTATCCCGGGATAATTCCGAGATTAATTTCCGGTTGACCGAGCTTGGCGTTTGTCGAAGCAAAACGAATATGGCAAGCCAACGCCGCTTCGCAGCCGCCGCCAAGGGCAAAGCCGTTGATAGCTGCAATTACGGGTATTTTCATCCTTTCGAGCTTTACGAATACGTTCGAACCAAAACGCGAAAAATCGCTGCCGGTGGTTTCGTCGCAACGGTTCAGCTCTGCAATATCGGCGCCAGCGACAAAAGCCTTAGCGCCAATACCGGTAACAATTAACGCTTTTATGGATTTATCAGCGGAAATAATATCGAGCGCTTTATTCAATTCGGTGAACATTTCTTCGGATAGGGCATTCATCTTTTCGGGACGGGAAAAAGTCAAAATGCCGACATTGTTCTTTTGTTCAAAGGTAATGGTGTTGAAATTCATAATTTCTCCGTTTATTTATTAAATAAGAAGTTATTTTGAATTTGAAAAAATGCCCCGATGGAATTAATTAATGGGCTCAACTCATTGTCTGCTGGCTTCCGGGCAAGCCGGAACGACACATTGTTTTTGAAGTCATTAT
>CAYLSY010000117.1:0-7707 GCA_964386275.1 uncultured Hyphomicrobiales bacterium | reverse complement strand
CCGGAGTATCTTAATTCATCTCATCCGATGACTTAAAGTCATCGGATGAGTAAAATATTCACCAAGCTCCATACAATACTTTCTGCCTTTA
The DNA here is from genome assembly GCA_964386275.1 of uncultured Hyphomicrobiales bacterium. GTDB lineage: Bacteria > Bacteroidota > Ignavibacteria > Kapaibacteriales > UBA2268 > CAYLSY01. Next base: position 7,616 of record CAYLSY010000117.1, on the reverse strand, counting down.
TTAGTTTATACTAATTCTATGTTTTTAATATATGAATCGGAGATGCAAATGGCAAAGAAGAAAATTACCATTTCATTACAAAAAGAAAACTACAACGATACTGAATATACAGCAGAAAAGCGAAGAGTCAAGGCTTTGGTTCATGGCAAAGAGCAACCGCTCGACATTACTTGCCGCTTCGACACCGATGGCTTTTCTAAAGAGCAAATCATTGATTGGTATAAACTCATGCACCTTGGACGCCGCTTGGACGAAAAAGCGGCGCTATACCTTAAAATGGCAAAAGGCTGGTCTTATCATGCGCCTTTTGCCGGACACGACGGCATACAATTGGCTTTGGGATTGACCTTCCGCCCGGGCAAAGACTTCCTTTTTCCCTATTTTCGCGATTTGCTGACATGTCTTGCCGGCGGTTTAACAGTCGAAGAAATCATCTTGAACGGACTCAGCCGAGATAATGACGTAGCGGGCGGCGGGCGGCACATGAGCAACCACTTTGCCAAACCTGAAATCCGCATCCAGAACGTATCGAGCTGCACCGGCAATCACTCTCAACATGCCGTTGGCACAGCCCGCGCCATCAAGAAGTTTAAAGGCGACGAAATCGCTTTTTATTCCGGCGGCGAATCCGCATCATCGGAAGGTTACTTTTGGGAAGCAATAAACTGCGCTACGCTCGAAAAACTGCCCGTAATCTTTGTCATTCAGAATAATAAATACGGCATATCCGTTCCCGTCCGAGAGCAGAGCGCTAACGAACGTATTTCTGATAATTATACCGGCATGAAGAACCTGAAAATAATAAACTGCGACGGACGCGATCCCTTCGATTCGTGGCGCGCAATGCAGCAGGCAAAGGAATACGCGCTTTCGGGTGCCGGTCCGGCAATGGTTCATGCCGATTGCGACAGAATCGGCTCGCACTCGAATTCCGACCCTCATAATCTTTACCGTCCGCAAGAGGAAATCGATGAGCTTATGCAGCGCGACCCGCTCCAACAGTTCCGTTTCATCATACTAGAGCGCGGACTGGCTTCGGAAGCCGAGCTGCAGGCAATCGAAAAGGCAAATCAAGAAATAATTTTCCGAGCTGCCGACATCGGCGAGGCTGCGCCCGCTGCCAACGGAGATTCTTGGAGCGAGTTCATCGTTCCCGAACCAGCTTATAAAATCGAAGACAACACCGAAATCGAAATTTCTGCGGACGCCGAGCCAATCAGTTACCTCGATGCCATCAACTTGGCTATGACACAAGAATTCCGGCTCAACCCCAAAACTTTCCTTTGGGGTCAGGATGTCGCCTCGAAGAATAAAGGCGGCGTGTTCAACGTCTGCAAAGGCATGTTGGCTGAATTTGGCAACGAGCGCATTTTTAACTCGCCGATTGCCGAAGACAACATCGTCGGTTCGGCAAACGGCTTTTGCCGCTATGGCGACGACATCCGCGTAGTAATTGAAGGCGCCGAGTTTGCCGATTACTTTTGGCCCGCAATGGAGCAGCTCATCGAATGCTCGCATGATTATTGGCGCACTCGCGGGCAGTTCTCACCGAATATCGTCATACGCCTTGCCAGCGGCGGTTATGTGCAAGGCGGTCTTTACCACTCGCAGAATCTTGAAGGAACGTTTGCCACAATACCGGGAATTCGAATCGTAACGCCCGCTTTTGCCGACGACGCCATTGGGCTTATGCGTAACGCCATTCGCTCGCGTGGGGTAACGATGTATCTTGAGCCGAAATTTCTATATAACTTCAAAAATGCCGCTTCGCCGACCCCGCCGGACGATTTCGTCATACCGTTCGGCAAGGCGAAAGTGCGCCGCTCGGGTAGCGATATTTCAGTCATTACCTACGGTTCGGCAGTTCACTTGAGCCTTATTGCAGCCGCAGAACTCGAAAAGGAAGGAATTTCGGTTGAAGTAGTCGATTTGCGCTCGCTTGTGCCGCTCGACGAAGAGGCGATTCTTGCTTCCGTTAAAAAGACCGGTCGAGCGCTAATTGCTCACGAGGACAAGCTTCAAGGCGGTTTCGGCGGCGATTTGGCATCGCTCGTTGCCGACAAGGCTTTCAAGTGGCTCGATGCTCCGGTGAAGCGAGTCGGTTCGAAGAATGTGCCAGTGGGCTTTGCCAAGAGCTACGAAACGGCGATACTGCTGAATAAAGAGGATGTGGCAGCGGCGATTAGGGAGGTAGTAGAGTTTTAAATGAGATGGACTCCGGTTTTGAAGTGAAGTCCATCTGAATAATTTTCTAGAGTATTAAGATAATTTCTATGAAATGAAAGTAAAAAATAGCATTATCTATTTAAAGAAAATGGAATAATGTTGATAATACATATTGTTACTTTTTTTCACATTATGTATGCTTGAAAAGAGGCAATAGCTTCCTTTATATTAGTAAGAGCCATTAAAAGGCTGAATAAAATTAAAATTTTCAATTCGTATTTTTGAAAAAATATTACTCTACTCCCACTAATTCAATCGTAAAAATAATTGTGGAGTTTGGCGGAATTTTCCCGCCGGCTGCCGAGCGTGAACCGAAAGCTAAATCCGGCGGCACGATAATAGTGCGTTTTCCGCCGACGCGCATTCCCAAGACGCCTTCATCATAGCCTTTAATCACCATGCCGGAGCCGATTGTGAAAGTGAACGGGTCTTGCGAATTGGTTTTCTCTTCGAAAACAGTGCCATTTTCCAATTTACCGATATGCAAGGTTTTTACCTTTTTGTTGAATTTCGCTTCAGCGCCTGTTCCAACGGAATCGTCGATGTACTTCAATCCCGATGGTGTTGTGATATATGGAATTTCCTGCTTGACTTCGATTTTGGCGCTGCTGCAAGCTGAAAACAATGCCAATACAACAGTTGCGATGAGTATAACAGCAAATTTCATATGCTCTCCGTTATTGTTTTTTATTTTTATTTTCTAATACTGCTTTAATAAAGCTGATGAATAATGGATGACCCGTTACAGCGCGCGATTTTAATTCCGGATGGAACTGCACGCCCAAAAACCAAGGATGGTCCTTCAATTCGATTATTTCAACAAGTTTGCCGTCAGGCGAAAGTCCGCTGAGCAGCATTCCGTTTTGCTGCAATATTTCCCGATAGTCATTGTTTACTTCGTAGCGATGGCGGTGGCGTTCGAAAATATTCTTCTTGCCATAAGCCGCCGCAGCCAAACTGCCCTCAATCAGTTCGCAAGGATAAGCGCCGAGCCGCATTGTGCCGCCTTTGTCAGTTATATTGCGTTGTTCGTCCATAAGGTCGATAACGTTCATATCGGACATTTTCATAAACTCTGTTGAATTTGCCTCAGCCAATTTGCAGACATTTCGTGAAAACTCAATAACGGCGCACTGCAAACCCAAACATATACCGAAAAATGGAATATTATGCTCGCGAACATAGTTGATAGCAGTGATTTTTCCTTCAATTCCTCGATGTCCGAAGCCAGGTCCGACGAGTATTCCGTCGAGATCCGAAAGGTATTCTTCAACGTTATCAGGAGTGATTTCTTCGGAGTTACGCAATTCGACATTGACACGGGTCAAATTAACGGAACCAGCATGAACAAAGGCTTCAATTATGCTCTTGTATGAGTCGCGATAGCGGACATATTTGCCGATAAGTCCGACGGTTACTTCGTTTTTGGGGAATTTGATGTTTTGAACAAATTGATTCCATGTGCTAAGGTCAAGCGAATGCGATGGCCAATGCAGCTTTTTCAGAACAATCTGGTCTAAACCGGCTTGAGCATACATAGTCGGCACTTCGTAAATAGTAACTTCGGCGTCGAGCGCTTCGATAACCGATTCTTCGTCAACATTGCAAAACAGCGCTATTTTTGCGCGTTCATCCTTGCCAATCCTATGCTCGGTGCGGCATATGAGTATGTCCGGTTTTATTCCATGCTCCATTAACATTTTAACAGAGTGCTGAGTCGGTTTGGTTTTCAATTCGCCGGATGAAGTAATGTAAGGCACATAAGTCAAGTGCATATTAATTACGTTGTGAGGCCCGCGTTCCAATGCCAATTGGCGAGCGCTTTCCAAGAATGGCAACGATTCAATGTCTCCGACAGTGCCGCCGATTTCGACAAGCACAATGTCTTTTTGTCCATCGAAAATAGTAATGCGACGCTTGATTTCATCTGTAATATGCGGTATAACCTGAACAGTTTTACCCAAATATTGTCCGCTGCGCTCTTTTTGAATCACTTCGTAATAGACCTGCCCCGTCGTCGTATTATTCATCTTCGATAGAGACTCGTCAAGGTATCGTTCGTAATGCCCCAAATCGAGGTCGGTCTCGCTGCCGTCGTCGGTTACATAGACCTCACCGTGTTGAAAAGGATTCATCGTTCCGGGGTCGACGTTAATATAAGGGTCGAGCTTCATTATTGTAACTCGATAGCCACGCTGCTTAAGCAGCAACCCGAGCGATGATGAGGATATGCCCTTGCCCAGCGAAGACAGCACACCACCGGTAATAAATATATATTTTGTCTGAAAATCATGTGAGTTTGTTTCGGTATTCGATTGTGTTTCCATTTTTTCTAATTAAAAAATATGATTAAATTTGTTCTTTCAAACATACCTAAAAAAAATAAATTCACAAAACTCAATAACTATGAAATTAAATATGTTAAAAGAGTCGGTAAAAATAAAATGGTCAAAAACAAGCATAGCTTTATCTATGCTGTTGATTGCTCTTGTATTTGGCTCATGTTCCAAGAATGACAACCGCGATGCCGCGAATAACCATATTCTGTTTTGGAACTTTTGCAGCGACGATAAATCAAAAGCCGCAATGGCAGAACTGATTGCCGAATTCGAGAAGGAGAATGACTGTAAAGTCGAGCTTTCGCAGCTGAATTGGAGCGATGGAAAAACCAAGCTGCTGGCTGCATTCAATTCCGGCACAGCCCCTGATGTGTTGGAACTCGGCTCCGATTGGGTCGCCCAGTTTTCTTCGAGTGGCTGCCTGCTTGAACTCAACGCAGATTCTTTTGCGGTTAACAATTACGAGGAATTTTCACTTGAGCCATCGTATTGGAATAAAAAATTATACGCTATTCCATGGGTTATCGATTCCCGCGCTTTGTTCTATAATAAAACTTTGCTGCGCCAAGCCGGTTTAAGCGACTCAGCTCCGGCGACGCTCGAAGAGCTGATTTCCGCAAGCGAAGCTATTAGCGCAATTGACGGTGTTTGGGGATTCGGCGCGAACGGCTCAGACCCTCATGTGCTTTACAAAAAGATTCTATATTTCATGTGGACTTACGGCGGTGGAGTATTGGATAAAGACGGAAATCCAGTTATTTTTAGTCCTGAGAACATTCAGGCTTTCGACGTGTATATAAATCTTTCGAAATATGGAATGCTTGATACTCAGCGAGAACTCGACGCAATGTTCCTTCGTGGTAAAATCGGCTTCTGGATTAGTGGAAGTTGGCTGCCGGAGCGCATTATGACCGACAATCCTTCCCTTGATTTCGGAATTGCCCCGCTTCCCGGATTAACCAAGGACAAACCCGGAATATCCTTTGCCGGAGGCGAGTATTTGGCAATTAATGCTAAAACCAAGAACCAAATGCTTGCACAAAAACTGGTTAAATTCATTTGCGATGGAAAAAAAGCCCTGCAGTTCAGTAAAAACGTTCCTCGTATGGGGTTTCCGGCAGATAAAAAATATTTCACGGACGAGTATTTCAAATCACAACCTTATCGTGCTGTCATAGCCGAACAGCTCAAATATTCTCGAATGACGCCGGTTAATCCTCATTGGCTCGATATCGAGGAAAAACTTGAAAATGCAGTGGTTGAAGCCCTATACGGCAAAGAAAGCTCTTCGGAAGCCTTGAGAAAAGCGCAAGATGATATTGAGGCAATACTAAAGCAATAATATTGCTTAAATGCTAATTTTAGTTAAGCCGGCAGTAGAACTCAATAAGCGGTCTATTTTATTTTTAAGTATTTCTGTGGTAAAAGGTTTTTTAATGTAATCGTTTATTCCGGCGCGTATCGCTTTTTCGACATCTGTATAATCATCAAGAACAGTAATCATCAGCATCGGAATATGCGATATTTCCGGATTGGCTCGAACATTCCGAGCTAAATCCAAACCATCCATGTTATTCATTATCCAATCAGTAATTATAAGGTCGATTTTACCTTTTTCCAATTTCTGAAGAGCGACAACGCCATCCTCTGCTTCGATAATTTTCATAAAACCAAGTCCTTGCAGAGAATTACGGATGAAGCGCCTCATAATAGTCAAGTCTTCAACAACTAGGCAGGTCGTGGATTTGTAGTCTGGCAATGCTCTCTCCTTTGGAATAATTCATTTTGTTGCAAATATAATAAGATATTTTAAATTATATGATTAAATATTTTAAATTATTTGTTAATTAATCTTCTTATTTTGTGGATAATAGTCTTAATGATTTATTTATATTATTTCATTTACTATTACATCTAAGACTTATAGCAGATACGCTTGTTGCCTAGAAGCTGATTACAAGTTGGCGACAGCCACTTTTCAAGCGTTAACAACGCGCATTTAAAGATACATGCGTATTATTCAAATTATTTCATTTTTCTAAATATTAGGTATTCTGAAAGGATACTTGCGGAATTTTGGGAAATATTTTTCTTTGAGGAGTAATCGATTCTTTTTAGAAAGTGATGGCAAAGCGTAAGACCTCAGCTAATTTTGGCAGCAGACGATAACCGAGGAAGGTGCCGAAACCAATAAGCGTCAACCCGGCAAATTTTCTTATTCGGGCGACGAAATGCGCTGGCAGCCTGTCGCGAAACCTGACTAATATGCGGGACATGCTGTAAAGCCATAAAAAATTGCCAAAACCAAAACCCACAGAGAAAATAAAGCAGTTCAAGGTAGTTCTTTCCATGATATTAAAAGAGTTTATATTCATAAGAACGTAAGCCAGCGATGGCAGAAACGTCGGATTTGCCACATTCGCCAATGCTAAGGCAATGCCAAGGAAAAACGGCCCTTTGCTTTTGAGGAACTCGATAAATTTTGTTCTTTTGCCTAGAACAGGCTTAACGATTTTTTCGTCGTCCTGCTTCTTGAAAAATTGTATGGCGCCATAGACCAAAACGGCAAGCACAAGGATTATTTGCAGTATTAAGTTGATGTTTGGGTATTCGGCAATAAATTCTTCAATAGCCAAAGATACGGCAGTGGTAGCAAAGAAAGCCATCATGCAATAGACAAAATCCATAAAAGCGGCGCCAAAACTCAAATGTGTAGCCGTTTTTAAGCCTTTGTCTATGCTTAATTTCATTGCTGTTACGCCTATCGGTCCCGGAGGTATCGCCAAAACGAAACCCACTACCAATCCGCTTAATAATGCTGCCAACATGGGCAATTCCTAAATTCTAACATGTATTCAATGTTGTTCTTATATCATACTTTCAACAGAAATATATTCATTCTACTCAATTTTCATTTATATACCTCTGCGAAAGCAGTTTACGCTGCCTTCTAATCATTAATTTTTATTAATAACGTTTAAACTGTGGAATTATTTACACACAAATTAAAAAACAAATCGAAAACAGCAAAATTATTTTTATTTCTGAAAA
>CAYLSY010000116.1:0-7801 GCA_964386275.1 uncultured Hyphomicrobiales bacterium | reverse complement strand
AAGAAAATTGCATATTTTAAAGAGCGAAAAATAATATTTAGCTTCGAAAGCAGCTTATTGAAGTTGAAAGCAGCCGCTGATAGCATCAAATTCATGGCATTTCCGGCTTTTCCTTTAAGGAAATTACGTACCAAGCCATAGCCGTGCTTTAAGTGGCTTATAACCGCTATTTATCATAATTTATCAACGGAATAATGATTCTAACTGTAGTGCCTTCGTTTAGCTTGCTATTGAGCTCAATTTTTCCACCATGCAATTCTAAAGCCCTAAGAACTATTGACATACCAAGTCCGGTGCCTGAAATGCTGCCTACATTCCTAGCCCGATGGAAAACATCGAAAATTTTATCAATTTCGTCTTCCGGAATACCTATGCCATAATCTTTAATTGTGAAAATAACTTCGTCAGGCGAATGTTTAACTTTGAAGTCGATTTGTTTTTCTTCGTGTGAATACTTGATAGCATTGGACAACAGATTGACGAGAATGTGCCTTAAAAGCTTAGGGTCAAGCACTGCAGGTGAATCGAGAGTATCCATAATCAGATTAATTTGTCTCGGTTTAACAAGGCTGAGCTTAAAATCGTCAATTAGCGTTTTGCAGTAATCATCGACCAGCACCTGTGTAGGTTCGAAGCTTAGAATATTGGAATCGGATTTGCCGATGAACAGAACGTTTTCGAGCAAATCTTTCATGCTGTCTACTGTTTTCAAAATACGTCGAAAGTATTCCTGCTTTTCAAATTCGCTCAGCTTTTGTCTATAATTATCAAGGATTTGCGTAGATGTGCTAATAATTGTTAAAGGAGTTCTAAATTCATGTGAAATCATAGACAGAAAACGGGTTTTTAGCTCGTTCAGTTCTTGTTCCTTAGTCAAGAGCTTGCGAATTTCTTCTTCAGCTTTAACTCTTTCAGCAACTTCTTTTTTCAATTGATGCACAAGAATCTGCAAATCTTCGGTTCTTTCGGCAACTTTCAATTCGAGTAGTTCGTTGGCGTCTTTCAGCGCCAGCTCATATTTTTTTCGCTCGGTAATATCGAAAAAGCTTTCAATTCTAAGCAGTTGGTCGCCGAACTTAATATTGGAGGTAGTTCTAAGTATCGGAATGGCATCACCGTTGGACTTAATGATTTCGGATTCATAATTTCGCGAAAACATAATTTTATCACTTTGCGTAACTTGCAAACTTTCTTCAGGAAAAAAGTTTATAATATTCTTGCCGACAATGTTTTCTTGCTGGTCATCGAGAACGACAGCAGCCATAGGATTGGCGCTAATTACGTTGTTGTTTTCGCGGTCGACAACTAAAATTGCGGCTTGAACTGAATCCAAAATTGCCTGTAATTCGCGTTTGCTTTGGGCTAATCCGATAGTTCTGAGCGCTACCCTTTGTTCCAATACAGATTGCGCTTGCTTGAGGTTCTGAAAAAGCATGCAATTTTCGATCACTGAACCGAAAAGCATTGTGAACAAAGAAATACTGTCGAATAGCTTTAGGTCGATTTTGTCTATGCTCTTGTTGAATATAATATTTACAATTCCAACGACCGAACCAGCTGATACAAGAGGCACAGCGACTGCAGTATCTGAGTTATTGTTAAATTCGGATAGCTCGATAGCGGAAGCTTTCGAGTTTTCAAGCGTTTCGCCAATTACTCCCTTATCAATTAGAAAAGAGAACAAATCAAGGTGAATCTGTTTGGTTTCGGCAGGAACAACAGTCCCGTATTCAAATTCGTAAGTATCAACGTTCATTAAAAACAAACAAGATGAAACTGCATCGGGCAATTCCATAAAAACCTGAACCCCATCAGCAATTAACTGATGAAAATCTTCTTTGTTATGGGGCATTTTGGAGAACTCGCCTGCCGATATAAAAAAATTGTCCAACAAATATCTGTCCTTAAATAAATCCAATAGTAAATTTCAATTTAAAAGTTGCATTTGCCACTTAATCATGTCCCAACAATATGTATCATAGTAAATATTACATATTTCTTTATAATAGGAAAAGATTTGTCGCTTCTGAGTATGCAACTAAAACCTGTTTATAAATAGAAGAAAACAATTTAGGTGGCAATTCGATTTTATCCAATACATCGCGGTTCGGCGCAGGAACCAAACAATCGCCTGGGTTCCCCAATTGATACATTCGAGCGGCAATATCAGCCAAGTGAACAACCGCTACCAACAAATCGATTTTGCCGCCAACAATGCCGGTTGTATGATTGGATACTGCAGCTTTCAGGTTGCCGGGTAATCGCCATTGTTCGGCAATGATTTCGCCAATTGCAGTATGAGATATGCCAAGTGTTTCAACTTCGGCTTCCTTTATCAATAAATTTTTTTCCCGAGCAAGATTAATCGCCCGCGCAAAATCGTTACCAAAGAATTTCAGCAAGAATACCTTGCCAATATCATGCAAAACGCCAGCTATAAAATAATTTTCCAGTTTGGTAATCCCCAAATTTTGGGCTATCAAACGCGAGAAGACTCCGACTGCTATGGAATGTTTCCAAAAATCGACAGGGTTCATCACTTGAATTACCTTCGTATTATTGAAAATATCCATAATTCCCATAGCAATAATTAAATTTTTAACTTCGTCGAAACCAATATGAAAAATGGCCTGAGAAACAGTGTCAATACGACCGCGAATAGCGTAAAACGACGAATTTGCAGCTTTCAGAATCTTAGAAACTGATGACTGGTCTTTCGAAATAAGGTTTGCCACGTCGCCTGAAGTAGAATTTGGATTCTCCAACATATCGTTTAATTCCCAATATATTGTTGGTAACGTGGGCAATTCCTGAACATTATTTATTATGCTCTGAACCAGTTTCAAGATAATTCTCCATGTTTTTCTCGCGGCGCTTTTAAAGCTTGATGAACAACCGCTGATTCGAATAAGTCAATTTCAATGTTAGTTTCTGGAGTAAACAACATGCGTTTTAATAACGCCGCTTTGAGCTGTTGTTTCAGTTCTTCCGATATAGTAATCTCTTCTTCCTGAGTGGAACCTTTAACCATTATGGTTTTAATATTCCATGTTTTCAGTATTTTTTTATGTTTCTCGAAAAGAACACATCCGTCTGCAATCAATGTTTGCCCAAATTTATTCAATACCGGTTCCGATAGAATCATGTTTTCTTCAATATCATCAACATTAATTATTTTCGACATAATAATTAGAAATTTTTTAGCAATTAAAATTAAAATTTATTCATAATATAACATAATTTATTAAAACTTCAAAGAAATATAAACAAAAAAAAGTTTAACAATTATTTTGCCATTTTTTTAATATTGGAATAAGTTCATGCTTTGTATAGTCAATTTTTATCGGTGTAAGCGACACAAAGCCTTGCGCCAACGCTCCGTCGTCGGTCTCGATGTCATCGTCTTGAATTATATAATCTCCGGAAAACCAGTAATAATCCCTGCCGAATGGGTCTTTGCGTTTTTCGTATTCATCGAGCCAGTATGAATCGCCTTGTCGAGTAATTTTCAAGCCTTTGATTTGCTCCATTGGTAAAACCGGAACATTAATATTGAAAAGCACACCTTCGACGTTCAAAGGGTTATCGATAAGTTTTTTTAATACGACCGAAGTCCACAATGCCGCCGGTTTTGTATCAGCGTTTATGTCATATGATGTCAAAGAAACTGCAATTGAAGGAATATTAAAAATCAATCCTTCGATTCCCGCAGAAACAGTACCGGAATACAATAGATTTATCGACGTATTTTGCCCATGGTTTATACCGGAAATGATATAATCAGGCTTTTCTTTGAGAATTGTTAATACTGCAAGTTTAACGCAATCGCTTGGAGTGCCGTTTATCGAATAACCAAAAAATTCATTGTTTTTGAAGAATTTATTGATTCTCAATGGCTGATGAATTGTTAAAGCGTTTGCTACTGCGCTTTGCTGTCTGTCGGGCGCCACAACGGTAACAATGCCAATTTTTTCGATTTCCTTGACCAGAGTATAAATACCCGGAGAATCTATTCCATCATCGTTAGTTATTAAAATCTTAGGTTTTGTCATTCTAAGTGTCAATCATTGTTTTTCCATTCAACTTCAGCTTCAATCATTCTCCAAATTTTTTGGCATGGGAAACTGTTCTCATAAAGCGGCTGACCTATTATCACAGAATCAACTTGAACCAAAGGCAATTCGTTGATTCTCCATAGTTGTCTTGGATTATAAACGCCATTTGCAAGCGTTATTCTCAGATTGGATTTCGATGCCAAATCGGTCAAAGTAGATATAATATCTTCTTCATCGCCGGTAGTCCAGTTTATATCTCCGTAAATCACCCGATTAGCCCCTAATCCCTGAATATGCTCCAAAAATTTAATATCATCGCAGCCTTCGCAATCGCCAAAGACAATTTTTCGATTGTGGGCAATTCCTTTGAATACAATTCTTGAAGAACCGTTTTCGGCAATAAATCGCTTGATTTCATCGGGTGAAATCATCGAAAGTTTTCCGATAATAACCCTATGAATGCCGTTATCCAAAAGGAATCTAAACTGGTCAAGCGAAGTAAAATCCGCATAGACATTGACAGGAATATCAACTGATTCGACTATATGAAGAATTGTATCACGATTTGTATCGTTATCTCCGTTTTCCAAGGAGTTAATATCGTTGACGACCAAGCTCTTAGCGTTTTCTCTCCTTAAGAAACTACAAAATAGCGATGGATCCTTGGACAATTGCGAATAATTACCTTCGGTACCCGGTTCGCCGAGAATTTCTGAACAGCAACAGCCGTCTTTAATATTTATTTCAGGAAGTATAAGCAACATAATTAATTATACGCATTTTCATTTATTCGCAGCTTTCAATGCCAATCTAAGTAGTTTATCAACCGTTATTTCTTCGTTACTCATGCCGGTAACCGTCGATTTAATTGCTTTTTCGGCAATAAGTCTGCTGTAGCCAAGAGTTTCCATAGCAGCGACGGCTTCTTGAACAATCAACATTATATCACGTGAACTGCTTGAGGGTTCGAATGTTAAATCGGTTTTTAATAATTTATCTTTCAATTCGAGTATAATTCGTTCGGCAGTTTTTTTCCCGATACCGGGAAGCTTTTGAAGGGCATGTAAGTTATTCGTTAAAATATACTGCCTAAGCATTTCCGGAGTTATCGACGACAGGGTCGATATAGCCGTCTTGCCGCCGATTCCCGGAATGGTAATCAACAGTTTGAAAACATCGCGCTCTGCCCTATCCTTGAAACCGTAAAGCTGCAGCGAGTCTTCGCGTGGAATTAACATTGTTTGCAAGGTTATCGTTTCACCGATTTCCGGCAAAGATTCCGAAGTATTTAATGATATACTTGCCGAATAGCCTACTCCACCGCACTCAATCACAGCTTCGGTTGGAGATTTAGAAATCAGTATCCCGTTTAAATGCGTTATCATACTTTATTTTCTTTAAAATACTTCGTTTTTCTGTTATTCGCCCTTAAAGCCTTTGCATTAACTCTAAATTCGAGATTTCTATAATCATTGTCATGTCTTCTGTTGGCGAACTTTAACTCCGCGACATAACCAATCATAGCGGCATTATCCATGCAATATGCCAAGTCAGGCAGAATTATTTTCAATCCCTTGGCTGAGCCGTTTTCCATTAAATCCCTTCTCAATTGCGAATTTGCCGAAACGCCTCCTCCAACAACAATTGTCTGGACAGTATTTACGGAAGCGGCTCGTATTGTCTTGGCAACAAGCACATCGACAATCGCTTGCTGAACCGACGCACATAAGTCATTCAAATCTAATGAAAAATCCGCTCCGTTATACTCCTTTTCCAAAAAATATCTAACTGATGTTTTGAGTCCGCTGAAACTGAAGTTCAAATCGTTGCTGCCAAGCATAGAACGCGGGAAATTAAAGCGAAGCGGATTGCCTGCAGCAGCTGCTTTGTCCACTCGTGGTCCGGCTGGATAGTCCAAGCCGAGCATCGAGCCAATTTTGTCGAATGCTTCGCCAGCAGCGTCATCAATTGTTGAGCCGATTAGTAAATATTTTTCAAATGATTCGACAAAAAACAATGCAGTATGTCCCCCGCTTACGACTAAATTGACAAACGGAAAAGTCAGCTCCTCGTCTTGCAAAAAGCCTGAGTAAATGTGACCTTCGATGTGATTCACCGGAATTATTGGCAAATCATATTTCAGAGCCAAACCCTTTGCAAAATTTGCGCCAACGATGAGCGAACCGGCTAACCCGGGACTAGTTGTAACGGCAATGGCATCTATATCTTCGATAGTGCAATTCGAGTTAACGAGCGAGTGGCGGACTATTTCGCTTATGGACTGCAAATGCGCACGAGATGCCAATTCCGGCACAACTCCACCGTATTTCGAATGGAAATGCTGGGACGAAATCACGTTGCTGAGCGGTTTTCCGCCGGAAACGACAGCTGCGCTTGTTTCGTCGCACGATGATTCTATGGCAAGGATTTTAATCAAATTATTTAATATTCTTCAATCTATTTAACAACATTGTCAAAGCCATACCAACGGCTCTTTCGCGGATAACTGCCCGATTTCCGTTAAACAGATACTTTTCGGCAATTGTTCCATTATCATCCGAAATGCCAATCCAAACCGTGCCGACTGGTTTTTCAACGCTGCCGCCGCCGGGACCTGCTATTCCGGTTATGCTGATACCGAAATCAACGGTAAATTTCCTTCGAACATGCTCAGCCATAACGGAGGCGCATTCTTGGCTGACTGCGCCGTGATTCTCGATGATTTTCCTGTCAATGCCCAAAATCTTTATCTTAGCTTCATTGCTGTATAGTAGCTCTCCACCAATAAAATAGCTTGAACTTCCGGGAATATCCGTCAATGCTGCTGACAGAAGCCCGGAAGTGCAGCTTTCGGCAACGGCAATGGTTTTTCGGGCATCCAATAAAGCTTTTCCGGTAATTTCCGCCAATGGAATATCTTGTTCTGCAATGATGTATTGTTCAGCTTTACTACGTATGTATTTCTCGATTCTTGCTATTTCATTTTGCGCAGAAGGAAAATCCTTTCCTTTTGCACCAATGCGAAGTTTTATACCGCGATAAGACGGCAGAAACGCAAGAGTCGAATTACCGAGAAAAACGTCTGTATCGCCGATTAAATCCGCAAGATATGATTCAAAAATACCTGCGGTTATTAATGTTTTATATAGCACAACATCTTCGTTACGTTTTTTTTGTTCTTTTTCGATGAAATCGAGAACAAACGATTCCATGATACCCTTCATTTCAGCTGGAACTCCGGGCATGGAAATTAGGAACTTGCCATCGATTTCGAAAAGCATACCGGGAGCAGTGCCGATAGTGTTTCGTAAGGAGCGGCATTTCTTTGGCAGCATTGCCTGGAGCCGATTGCGCTCAGTTAATGCGTAACCACGCCGAGCAAATAGCTGGGTTATTTCTTCCAATGCCTCTTGATTCATAATGAGTTTATCATCGAAAAAACGCAACAGTGCTTCTTTCGTTACGTCGTCATGAGTCGGTCCTAAGCCGCCGGTTACTAAAACGCAATCGGATTTACCAAGCAATCGCTCGAACTCGCTCATTATCTCATCCAAAACATCACCTACGACAGAAACAGCAATGATTTCAGCGCCCAACGAGGTTATTTTTTCCGCCATCCACGCTGCGTTAGTGTTTACTATCTGTCCTATTAGTATTTCGTCACCGATAGATAATATGGATATTCTCATGTTATTTTCACTAATTTACAAAACTACAAAATTAGGTATAAGCTTAGTATTTAAAAA
>CAYLSY010000115.1:0-7807 GCA_964386275.1 uncultured Hyphomicrobiales bacterium | reverse complement strand
CGACTATTCAGATAATCCCAGAAATTACCGTTTGCCCCTATACGCTTTTTTTGACGACGTTAATAAACTGATTGCTCCAAAGCGTCCGCTCGATGAAATTATTGCCGAAAAACACAAGTTTTGCAATTTTATTTACTCAAATCCGAACTGCAAGCGACGTAACATTTTTTTCAAAAAACTGTCCAAATATAAAAAAGTGGAAAGCGCCGGACGCCTTTTTCGTAATACTAGCGAACGGGTGATTGACAAGATGGCATATATCCGTGATTTCAAGTTTACTATTGCCTTCGAAAACGAGTCCTATCCTGGATATACGACAGAAAAGATTTTCGAGCCGATGCTTGCCGACAGTATACCCATTTACTGGGGCAATCCTTTGATTTCGCGCGACTTCAACACACGCAGCTTTGTCAATTGGCATGATTACGGAAGCGACGAAGCTACTATCGAACGAATAATTGAATTGGATAAAGACCCTGAACTGCTCAGAAAGTATTTATCAGAGCCATTTTTTGTAAATAATGAATTGAACACTTATGTGAACCTTGATAATCTCAAAATGCGATTTGCCGAAATATTCAGCGCAAATATTGAGCCGGTTGCCCAGCATTTGCCCGAGAGCTACTTCAATTCTCCAATAGTTGATTTGCGGAGCGCTTATCATGGATTATCATACTGGCTAAACCTGAATCGCAAGCGTTTGAGCGGTTTATCGGCAAGAAAAGTGAAAATAAAATTCGATAAAATCTTTGGAAAATAAGTGGAGTATTCCACTTTTCTTGCAATTGCTGCATGTATTATATGAACATTGTGCGTAATTTATATAATTTCATTTTCCTTTATAATAACTTTTTTTAGAACTCTCTATTATAATTTTTAGGATAAAACATGCAAAAACTCGTTGAATGCGTTCCAAACTTTTCAGAAGGAAGAAATACCGAAGTCATTGAAGCCATTGCCGATGCAATACGCCACACAGCAGGCTGCACGCTGCTCGACGTCGACCCGGGCAAATCCACGAACCGAACTGTATATACATTCGTCGGCTCGCCCGAAGCCGTTGTCGAAGGCGCTTTGGCCGCCGCAAAAGTCGCTCGTAAACTTATCGACATGCGCACCCACCATGGCGAACACCCCCGTATGGGGGCGCTCGACGTTTGCCCGTTCATACCGGTGGCAAACGTAACGATGGCGGAATGTGTTGAATGCGCCCGCGAGTTCGGTCGCCGCGCCGCCGAAGAAATTGGCATCCCGCTTTACTTATACGAGGAAGCCTCTAACGTGGATTACCGCAAGAAATTACCTCAAATTCGCGAAGGTGAATACGAAGGCTTAGCTGAAAAAATCGTCAAGCCCGAATGGAAGCCCGATTTCGGTCCTGCGGAATTTATTCCCGAATGGGGCGCTACAGCCACCGGCGCACGTTTCTTCCTCATTGCATACAACGTTAACCTTTTGGGAACGAAAGAACAAGCGCACCGCATAGCGTTAAATATCCGTGAAGCCGGACGCGGTCCCGGCGAACCCGGAACATTAAAAGAAACAAAGGCTATCGGCTGGTTCGTCGATGAATACAACATGGCGCAAATATCAATAAATCTAACAAATTACTTGGTTACACCGCCTCATATTGCTTTCGAAGAATGCGTCAAGGAAGCACAAGCGCTTAAAACCGCTGTAACCGGCTCCGAACTCGTTGGTTTGATACCGCTCGAGGCGATGCTCATGGCGGCGGATTATTATATCGAGCGCGAAGGCTTGTTCATAATCGACGAAACGCAAAAAATCCGTCTTGTTGTTGAACGCCTTGGACTTAACTCAGTTTCTCGATTCGAACCGAAAAAACGTATTATTGAATACATGATTGAAGAAAAGCAAGATACTCCATTGGCAGACATGAGCTTACGCGGATTTATCCAAGCTATAGCCGCTCGCACTTCAGCTCCCGGCGGTGGTTCAGCCTCTGCCGCTATAGCCGCAATTGGAGCGGGTCTTGGTACAATGGTGGCCCAGCTGACGTTCGGCGTTCGGAAATTCGAGCATGTGGAACCGCAAATGCGGCAAATCATTCCGCCGCTTTACTTTGCCACACAAAAGCTTATTCCTATGATTGATGCAGATACAAATGCCTTCAATGACTACATGGAAGCGTTGCGAATGCCAAAAGCCACACCGGAACAAGCCGCAGCACGCAACGAAGCCATGCAGGCTGGTTTGAAGAAAGCGATTGAAGTTCCGCTGACGACAATGCGTACAGGCGATTGCTGTTGGCTTTCAATGATAAAGCTGGCAGAGTTTGGTAATATCGCATCGAAATCTGATATCGAAGTCGGCGCCCGAGCCCTTGAAACCGGCATTTGGGGTGCTTACAAGAATGTGCTGATAAATATGCCGACGATTTCCGACGAAGAGTTCAAGGCGAAAACACTCGCCGAAGCAGAAGAGATTGTCGAGCGTGCTCGTCTTTCGGCGGCAAAGGTATTGGAAGTGCTGGAAGCAAGAAAATAAGTGCCTTGGGTACTCATCCGATGACCGAGGTTATCGGATGAGTACCAATTTCGATATAGTTATAATATTATTTACATTTCATAAATGAATTGAGATTTCTCCTGACTTTTTTTCTTCATTAATCTGATTATAATCAGTATATTTAAATTTTCTTATTTAGAAAACTTGGCTGTGAAACTAACTGAGCGTATTGCAATTGCATTTGTCGCATTATTGTCGCGTACTTGGCGAATAAGTCATGGAGAATTGCCGCCAAAGCCGGCATTGATTGCTTTTTTCCATGGGTTTATGCTGCCGGTTTGGAAAACCTTTGCCCGCAAAGAAGCGACGGCAGTCGTCAGTCTGAGCCGCGACGGCGAAATACTCTGCTCGTTGCTCAAAAAGTACGGCTATTCGCTCATTCGAGGCTCATCGTCCCGCGGCGGCAGCGAAGTTTTAGCGGAAATAGTAGATAGGCTGAACGAAGACTATGTTTTGATGACGCCGGACGGTCCGCGTGGTCCGGCGGGCGATTTCAAGCCCGGTGCGGTTGTTGCGGCGGCTCGGGCTAAACGACCGCTTTATTTGTGTTCGGTTGAAATCGACAGCTGCAAGGTTTTCGTTCGCAGCTGGGATAGATTTCGCCTTCCATTGCCGTTCACTCGGATTCGGCTAAAGTTTTCTGAAGCTGTGAACATTCCTGAAAATGCCGGCAGAGAGCAGATTTCAAAAATAATTGATGATTGCAAAGTGAAACTAAACGAAATGCAAGGAAATTTGTAAGAATATGGGAATAAAGAAGATATTCATATCTGCTGGTGATTCTTCGGGTGATATTCATGCTGCAAGACTGATGAAGCATATTAAAGAACTTGCGCAGGACGTCGAGTTCATCGGACTCGGCGGCTCGGAAATGCTTGCCGAAGGCTTGCAATCGCTTGTGCCGCTCAGTTCAATATCTGTTGTCGGTTTCTGGGAAGTGTTCAAACGTTTCGGCTTTTTCAAGGAATTGCTCGCCCGCTGCGAAAAAATATTATCCGAAGATGTTGCCGCATTTATTCCTGTGGATTACCCCGGATTCAACCTTCGGTTAGCTCAAAAGGCAAAGCGGCTCGGTATTCCAGTCGCTTACTATATCGCGCCGCAGCTTTGGGCTTGGGGCAAACGTCGCGCCCAAAAACTCGCTCATAGCGTGGATTTCCTTATAGTGGTATTCCCTTTCGAAGTGGATTTCTTCAAGCAATTCGGCATCGACGCTTACTATACGGGTCATCCGATAATGGACCAGCCGGTTTTCAACGAAACTCCGAAAAGTTTCGTGGAACGCTCCAAGACCATCGCATTTTTCCCCGGCAGTCGCCGGCAGGAAATCGAGCGGCATTTGCCGCTGCTCGAAAGCGTGCGCCTTGTACTCGAAAAAAAACTCGAAGGCTTCGATTATGCAATTGCAAAATCGCCGTTAATCGAACACGACGAATATTCCGGATTGCTTAAAGGCTGCTCGAACTGGATTATCGAGGAAAATCGCTTTAAGCTGCTCGGTTCGTCGCGCGCAGGACTGATTAAAACCGGTACTTCGAACCTCGAAGCCACATTGATGGGACTGCCCTATGCAATGTTCTACAAAACTTCGGCGATTACGTACTTCCTCGGCAAGCGCTTGATAAATCTGGATTTTCTGTCAATTACAAATATTTTGAATAAACGAGCAGTCATCAAAGAATTTATCCAAAACGATGCTGACCCAAAAGCAATTGCCGACGAATTGGCTGAAATGGCGACTAATTCTGTATATTGGAATGCAATTCATTCAAACTTAATAACGATTAAAAACATTTTAGGCGGCATGGGAGCAAGCAAACGAGCAGCCGGTTATATCGTCGAAAAATTAAATCTTGCACAATAATATGAAACAAAGCCCAAACAGCCGAAATTCCTCGCTCACAAGCGGCGAACGCACCCGCGAAGACGAACTCGATTCGGCTTTGCGCCCGATGGCATTTTCGGAATTCACCGGACAAAAGAAGATTGTCGATAACCTGAAAGTCTTCATCGCGGCTGCAAAAAAACGCGGAGAGGCTCTCGACCATGTGCTGCTGACCGGACCGCCGGGACTCGGCAAGACAACTCTGAGCTATATCATTGCCCGCGAAATGGGTAGCGCAATTAAAATCACATCAGGCCCGGTATTGGAAAAACCCGGCGACCTTGCCGGAATACTCACAAGTCTCGAGCGTGGCGACGTGCTGTTTATCGACGAAATCCATCGCCTGTCGCCCGTTGTCGAAGAATACCTCTATTCGGCAATGGAGGAATATCGCCTCGATATAATGATTGATTCCGGTCCATCGGCGCGGACGATACAGCTTTCGCTCCCTGAGTTCACGCTTATCGGCGCAACGACGCGACAAGGCTTGCTGACGGCACCGCTTCGCACACGTTTCGGTATTTCGAACAGATTGGATTATTACAACGAAAACGATTTGTATCATGTCGTGCTGCGCTCCGCTGATATTTTGAACGTGCCGGTCGAAGAGGACGGCGCCCGCGAAATCGCCCGGCGCTCACGCGGAACTCCGCGTATAGCAAACCGTTTGCTAAAGCGAACTCGCGACTTTGCGCAAGTCAAGGGCGATGGCGTCATTACCCGTGAAATCTCGCGAATTGCGCTCGAAGCGCTCGAAGTCGATGAACATGGTCTCGACGAAATGGATGCGCGGATTTTGCTATCGATTATCGAAAAATTCGAAGGCGGTCCGGTCGGTTTAAACAACATAGCGGCGGCTATAGGCGAGGATGCTGGCACAATCGAGGAAGTTTACGAGCCATTTTTGATTCAGCAGGGATTTTTAAAACGAACGCCTCGCGGCAGAATGGCAACTGCGCTTGCCTATGCGCATTTCGGAGTTGAAAAGCGAAAAGCAGACGGCTTGTTCGAAGAATAAAATATATTAATCGAATAAAACATGGTTGTTGTTTGGCTCCGTATCCAAGCGCTTCGTAGCGGCTTTGAACGTGCTGCTTTCGGCGCCGCCGGGCAGTTTCACGTTTTTGCCTGCAAGAAGTTCTTCAATTGTAAGGATTTGGATTTTGTCAAAAGAATAATTCTTAAACTTGCCTTCTTCTTTTGCTGCTTGGAGCATTGGCTTGGTCAATTGCTCTTCAAAGCAAACGAAAACTCCAATATCTGCTTCCATTTTATTTATAACTTGAATGAACTCTCTTAAATTTTTTACATTGATATTGCCGCTTTTAACTTCAATCAAGCATCTGCCTTGTTCCTTGGAACTTATTGGAAATGTCATATAACCGTCAAAACCGCCATCGGCAGACTTTTTGATATTGGAAACTCCCCCTATCATAACTTCAATTACCCAATCCTGAAATTTGATTCTGCCTTGCTTGACGCTTTGTGCCAACGATTTAGCAGAGGCGATATCTTTCGGATATCCATTTATCTTAATGCTGCCGAGAATCTCATATCTCTTTTCATCGGGATATGGTTTAACAAGTCTATCCAAGATTAATTTTATTGCCAAATGGGAAATATCGACACCCAACCATTGCCTGTTCAATCGCTCGGCGACGGCTATCGTCGTGCCGCAGCCGCAGAAAAAGTCCGCGACGATATCGCCTTCGTCCGAAGAAGCTTTAATTATACGCTCCAAAAGAGCTTCGGGTTTTTGAGTTGGGTAGCCGAGACGCTCTTTTGCTTGTGAATTAATGTATGATAATTCCCAAACATCTCTAAGCGCCTTCATTCGAGAAAAATCGTCGGTATATTCTTGAGATAGTTTATTGTTTTTAATCTCGCTTATTCTTTTGGCTTTATGCTTGGATTTTATTGAATAAGGCTCATATTGAATATAAAAGTCATTATTCTTAGTTTTAGAGTAAAAGAATATATTATCGTGCATTTTTTGAAATTGATTTTGGGAGTTTGTCCATCGTTGATAACTCCACACAATTTCATTTCTAAAATTATTCTTACCGAAAATGTAATCGCAAACAATTTTCAAATAATGCCCCATTGTCGAATCGCAATGCAAATAGAAACTGCCTGAGTCTTTAAGCAATAATCGCATGTATGCAATTCGTATTGCCATTGTCGTCAAGTATGCCGCATTGCTGTTTGACGTTTTCGAAATCAGTTTCAAAAAATCATATAAGTCAAGTAGCTTGAGCGGTTCTTTTGGCAATTCGTTCAACGAATCGATGTATGACACATTTGTCCAAGTGTCCGCAAAAGCCTGCTTTTGTGCCTTGGTATCAGACATTTCGAGGCTTTCGAATATCACCGAATAATCCCTTTTGGAATTAAACGGCGGGTCGATATAAATCAAATCAATAAACCCATTGGGATACTTTTCGTAAAGCTCTTTCAAAATATCAAGGCAATCGCCGAAATATAGCTCTTTCATTGCGTTAACTCAATTAATCGAATAAAACATGATTGTTGTTGGATTCCGTATCCAAGCGCTTCGTAGCGGCTTTGAACGTGCTGCTTTCGGCGCCGCCGGGCAGTTTCACGTTTTTGCCTGCAAGAAGTTCTTCAATTGTAAGGACTTGGATTTTGTCAATATGATAATTCATATAATTACCTTGCCGCTTAGCCTCAGCCTTCATTCCATCGGTTAAAAACTCGTCGAAACAAACAAAAACTCCCATATCGGCGTTATGTTTTTTTACAGATTCGAATAAATAAGCCAAGTCCTGATGCTTAAACTTACCGCTTTTTACTTCAATTATGACGATGCCCTTTTCTTTTTCACTTTTTTTGAAAGTTAAATAACCGTCAATTCCTTTGTCGCCGGACTTTTTAACGTTAGTAACGCCGTCGAGAAGAATTTCGACGACCCAGTCTTGAAACATGAAGCGACCGTTTTTGACGAGCGATAGCTCTTTCGCCGAGGCAATATCGCGCGGGTAACCGTGAATATTGATATTCGCCAATATTTCGTTACGTTTTTCCTCGGGATATGGTTTAATGAGCCTGTCCTTAATCAAACGAATAGCCAGATGAGAAATATCAACGCCGAGCCATTGGCGATTTAATCGCTCCGCAACTGCTATCGTAGTGCCGCAGCCGCAGAAGAAATCGGCAACGACATCGCCTTCGTTTGTTGTGGCAGATACTAACATTTCTAAAAGAATTTCAGGCTTTTGAGTAGGGTAGCCTAACCTCTCTTTAGCTTGAGAATTAATTACCGGAAGAATAATTACATCCGAATGATTAACATCCGGTTTATCTTTTTCAATAATTTTAGTGAATTTTGATAAATCAATCTTTGCCTTATTTACTTTTTCCCAATCATATACA
>CAYLSY010000114.1:0-7816 GCA_964386275.1 uncultured Hyphomicrobiales bacterium | reverse complement strand
TCGCCGGCAGACTTACTCTCGGACCGTTTTCTTCGTAATCTCTTATTAAATTGAACCCATTCAATATTGAATTAAAAACTGATAAAAACCCAATATCGAAAAAAAACGTAATCAAACATATAGAAAAAGCAACGCTCGACAGCATGCTGGCAGAAGCTAAACTATTGACCGAAACTCTATCGAAGGGTGAACACCAACTGCAGACAATTCAAAATGTTATCAAACTGTCTTTGAAGAATAAACAGCCGGTTGATATTAATGATGATAAAGGTTTCAAAACCTTTGCAGACTTTCTGCCTATTATCGCTTACGAAGCTGATATAAATGGCAAGATTCTCTACACCAACAATGCTGGACTGGCAAAATTCGGCTATTCAAAGGAAGATTTGGACAATTTATCTTGGTTCGATTTGGTTCATCCCAACGACCGCCAGCGCTGTATCGATAATTCATACAAGCTATTGAACGGCGAAGACATTCATAACATCGAATATTTGTTGATTCCCAAGGATGGAATAGCTTTCCATGGCTTGGTTAATTCATACATTGTCGTAAACGAATTCGACGAGAAATTCTTTCGCGGCATCGTAATAGATATTTCCGAAGTCAAAGACAAGGAAAATCAGCTGAAAACAAGCGAAGAACATTTTAGAAATCTCTTTGAATCCGCCAGCGATGCGATTATCCTGCTCGACGGAGATAGAATTCTCGACTGCAATAAGAATGCAACCTTATTGCTCGGAGCAAAGAAAAATGAACTTCTTGGATATTCGTTTTTGGATTATTCACCACTCGAACAGCACGATAAAAAGAAATCACGTCAAAAATTGAACAAAATCTTAAAAACAATTTCTGAAAATCATCAATCCGTTACAATCGATTGGACTATTAGAAAATCAAATAACACATTAATCGAAACAGAGCTGAATGTAAGCTACTATGCTCATGATACAAATAATTACTCCATACTGACGCTTCGCGATATTAGCGCAAAAAAGTCTGCAGAAGAAAAACTTCGCAGAAGCGAAAACCTTTTTAAGGGTTTCTTTGAGTCCAATAGCGCAATTATACTTATTGTTGATACAGCAGACTTATCGATTATCGATGCTAATCCAGCTGCAATGAAGTTCTACGGTTGGAGCAAGCATCAAATTTGCACAAAAAATGCCGCTGAACTAAGCATCTTTCCCTACGATAGAATCAAGAACGAAATCGATAGCGCTATAGGCAACTACAGGAACTATTTCATATCGAAACATAAGACCGCTTCAGGCGAAATCCATGACGTTGAAATTTATATAACCAAACAAAAAAATACCGATGATAAAGACATATATTCATTTATCATTCATGATATTACTGAACGACGAAAAGCCGAGCAATCCTTGCGCGAAAGCGAACATTTATTCCGGCAGCTCTTCGAAAAGTCGGGCGACGCAAATCTTTTGATTCGCGACAATATTTTTATCGACTGCAATGATTTAACCCTGCAAATGCTTGGCGCTACAACCAAAGAAGAAGTATTACTATGCCATCCTGCGTCGCTTTCGCCCGAATATCAGCCCGACGGCAGGCTTTCGAGCGAAAAAGCAGACGAGTATATTAAAGAAGCTTTCAATAAAGGATTCAAACGTTTTGAGTGGACTCATAAACGAGCCGACGGCAGCGATTTACCGGTAGAAGTTACTATGACTTCGATTCCAATGAAAGGCGAGTTGTTGCTGCATACAACATGGCGGGATATTTCCCAGCGAAAGAAATGGGAAAACGAAGTGAAAGAACAAAAAGAATTCCTGCGTGATGTAATCGATACTAATCCAAACTTGATTTTTGTTAAGGATTACGACGGCAAATTCTTGCTGGCTAACCAAGCTGTCGCCGAAATATACGGAACAAGCGTCGATGAATTAATCGGAAAATCCGATATCGATTTTAACCCTAATAAAGAAGAAATAGAGCATTTCCTTAATGACGATAGGGAAGTTATTACTACTAAAAAAGCAAAGTTAATTAAAGAAGAACCCGTTAGCTCGCCAAATGGAAAAACCAGATGGTTCCAAACTTATAAAAAAGCGATTAAAACAAGTTCAGGCAAAGATGCGCTGCTCGGCGTATCTACCGAAATAACAGAAAGACGCTTGGCAGAAGAAGCCCTTAAGCAAAGCGAGGAACAGCTAAAAATCAAACTCGATATGATATTGAATCCCGACGTTCAAATCGGAGAACTGAATATTACTGATATTGTTGAGTTACGAAGTTTGCAGCAAATTCAGGATTCATTTGCTCAAGCAACCGGCGTTGCATCGGTTATAACCGATGTCAATGGAATGCCGCTTACTCAGCCAAGCAATTTCAGCGAAGTATGCAATATCATCCGTTCAACCGAACTGGGTAAGAAGAAATGCATCAATTCTGATAAAATGCTCGGCGAAATTTCAAAAAATCAGAGCAAACCTACTTATCAGCAATGCTTAAGTTGCGGTTTTGTCGATGCAAGCGCTCCGATTATTGTTGCCGGCAAACACCTCGGCAACTGGCTGATTGGCCAAACATGCATCGATAGTGTATCAGAAGAAAAAATCAGGCAATACGCCTGCGAAATAGGTGTTGACGAAAATGTGCTGGCAGAAAAATTTAGAAACATGACCAGCATGCCCAAAGACAGATTCGAAAGCGTGCTAAAGCTGCTTTGGGATTTAGCGCGTGAAATATCAGTTCTTGGATACAATAATCTAAGACTCGGCAGAGTTGTCGAAGACCTCAAACGCACTGAAGCTTCTTTGAAACTTGCTAATGAAAACCTCGAAGTAACATTGGATTCAATCGGCGACGCCGTTGTCGTTACCGACAGCAATGGGCTTGTTATCCGCATGAATCCTATTGCCGAATTATTAACCGGCTGGGAACTGAAAGAGGCTGAAGGCAAGCATTTAACTGAAATATTCAAGATTTACAATGCACTTACTGGCGAAGAAGCTCAAAATCCGGTTGAAAGAGTTATTAAATACGGCGAAATAGTCGGTTTGGCAAACCACACCGAACTGCATTCACGCTCCGGAAAAGTTTATCAAATCGCAGACAGCGCGGCTCCGATTAAAACCGACGACGGCAAAATCATCGGCATTGTCATGGTCTTCCGCGATGTTACCGAAAAATACCTGCAGGAACAGGAAATCCGAATAAATGAAGAAAAATACCGCAAGATTTTCGATTTGTCGCCCGACGCAATAGCGCTTATTGACTTGGATGGTTCAATTGTTCAAGCCAATAAACGAGTTTACGAATGGCTTGGACTCGATGAATCACAAGTCATTGGCAAGCATTTCATGGATATTGATTCCATTTCCGAACAGTCAAAGCAGCAGATGAGTCAGTATTTCACCGAAAGTGTTAAAAATGGCACCAAGACTCCAAATTACGAAGTCGTATTGAAATCATCCCAAGGCGAATTACTCTACGGCTGGCTGATGGCTACTGAAATTTACGACGACAAGGGAAAATTGGATAAGATATTGGTAATGATTGCCGATTTGACCGAACGAAAGAAACACGAAAAAATGCAGGAAACGCTTTACAATATTGCTATTTCCGCCAACAATTGCACCGATGTTTCAGATTTGTCAAGAGAAATCCAAAAGTTATTGGGGCAGTTGGTCGATACTACCAACTTCTTTATTGCCTTCTATAACCACGATAATGATACTATATCATTACCATATTATGTTGACGAAGAAGACCCCGATACGACATTCCCAGCCGGCAAAACAATGACTTCATATGTAATAAAAACCGGTAAGAGTCTGCTGGCAACCGATAATGATATCAAGCAATTAATAGCCGAAGGAAAAGTGGAAATGTTCGGCGCTCCTGCCAAGGTGTGGCTCGGAGTGCCGCTGAAAATCGGTTCAAAAGTAATTGGAGCTGTCGTTATCCAAAACTATAAAGATAGCTCAGCGCTCAATCAATCTCATTTGAAGATGATGCAATACGCCTCCGAGCAAATCGCAATAGCAATCGAACGAAAGCATCTCGACCAAATGCTCAAAGAAAGCGAATACAAACTGCGCTCACTTACCGATAAACTTCCCGTTGGAATTTATACTATCGACGCAGATGGTAAGATTTTATACGCCAATCCCGCTTTAATAAAAATGCTTGAATATGACGATTTCAACGATATTGCACGAATCAGCACCAACCAAACATATGTTAACAAACGAGATATCGGCAAGCAATACAAGGAATGGCTGAAAAATAAATCAATAGTTAGCAACGAAATGCAGCTTTACACAAAAACCGGTAGAATGATTTGGGCACGCGATACTTACGCAATTACACTGGATGAAAGCGGCAATATAGCTCACCTTGACGGCGCGATCGAAGACATTACCGAAAGTAAATACGCCGAAGAAGCATTGCTGCAAAGCGAACAACGACTGGCTGAGGCTCAAAGACTTGCGCGGCTCGGCAGTTGGAGTATGAATCTGAAAACTTTCGAAGTCTTTCTTGCCGATGAAACATATGATTTGATTTATAAAAACAAATCGAAATTCATTCCAACAATTGATAGTGTAAATGGATTAATACTCGAAGATGATATTGAAAAAATCACAATTGCGGTAAAAGAATCTATCGATAGCATCACTCCTTTAAGCGAAGAGATTCGGATTTATAGACCCGATTTTAGCATTGCTTATTTGCACTTAAGAGGTGAAATCACTTGCGACAGCTTTGGGCAGCCATTATGGCTAAAAGGAACTGTCCAAGACATTTCCGAACGCAAGCAAGCCGAAGAGGAAATCCGCAAACTCAATGAAATACTCGAAGACAAAGTAAAAGAGCGTACTACTCAACTCGAAAACACTTTAATTGAATTGCAATACGAAAACGAAGAGCGAAAACGCGCCCAAGACGCGCTGTTTCGCGCCAATGAAGACATCGCCCGAGCGCTCGAAAAAGAGAAAGAACTCGGCGAGCTGAAAACACGCTTTATGTCAATGATTTCGCATGAGTATAGGACACCGCTTACTGTTATTTTAAACTCAACTTACGTAATCGAAAAGCTTTATGAGGGCTACAGGTTCAAAGAGTTCCAAGAATATCTGAGCAAAATCCGAGTTTCAATCAAAGGTATGACCGGATTGCTCGAAGAAGTGTTGCTAATTGGCAAGAGCGAAGCCGGTAAGTTGACGTATCATCCATCGTTTTTGAATATAATCATACTCTGCAACGGATTGATTGACGAAATTCGCATGGTGGACAAAGGACAGCATCCAATTGAGTTTTATCACGACGTCGAGTCGTTCGAAACCGAAACGGACGAAAAATTGCTTCGGCAAATTATAAGCAACCTGCTTTCGAATGCAGTTAAATACTCGCCTGCGGGCAAAAGTGTTATTCTGGAATTTGATTCTGGTATCGATACGTTTTATTTTAAAGTAACCGACCATGGCATTGGCATTTCACCCGAAGACCAGAAGCATTTGTTTGACCCCTTCCATCGCGGCCAGAATATCGGCTCAATCAGCGGTACCGGGCTTGGATTGGCAATCGTCAAACGTTGCGTTACTGTAATGAACGGCACAATTGAAGTTGAAAGCGAAATTGGCTCAGGCACCACTTTCAGAGTTGCAATACCGAAGAGGATGGATATTAACAATGCACAAAACAACTTCCAGGCATAAGCTTTATACGGCAAAAAAAATCTCCGTCGTTCGAACCGATAAACTCGGCGACATGGTGCTTACCCTGCCTTTATGCTTGGCTTTAAAGCGATGCTGTCCAAACTCGGAAATAGTATTAATCGCAAATAGCTATACTGCGCCATTAATTGAAAACAGTCCTGCATTCGACAGGGCTGTATTTATCGATTCTCTCCCCGATTTTCAATCATTTTTGGAAAAAGAGAAAATCGGCGTTGCTTTTTTTCCGCGTCCACGCTTCAAGGAAGCACTTGCGGCATTCAAGGCGCGCGTTCCATTGCGAGTTGGCTCGGCATACAGGGCTTACTCCGTCTTGTTCAACAAAATGATTCGCGACCACAGGAAAAATGCCCGCTACCACGAAGCGGAATACAACGTAAGAATGCTCTCGGCAGTATCTGGAACAAATCATTCGGTGGAGCTTGTCGAGCCGGTCATCAATCCAAAAGCAAAAGAAAGCCTTTTAGGAAAACTCGAGCTATACAACGTTCCGCCAAATTTCATTGTAGTGCATCCCGGAAGCGGCGGCTCAGCTTTCGAGTTCCCTGCCGAACGCTTCGGAGAAGCAGCTTCCGAGATTTCCAATAGTAGAGCAATCGGCATTGTTATTACCGGAGCAAGCAACGAAGCGGATAAATGCCAAAAAACAGCTGATGCTTGCCCCGAGGCAATCAATCTTTGCGGAAAACTTAATTTGAGAGAGTTTTTTGCGCTTCTTTCCTTATCAAAAATGACAATATCAAATTCGACAGGCGCGCTGCATGTTGCCGCCGCACTCGGCAAACCTGTTGTCGGGCTATACCCGAACTCGCCGCACCTTAGCGCAAATCGCTGGGGTCCTTATACATCCAATTCCCGTGTTATCTCGCCTCCTAAATGGGATAAGAACAATATCGACAATATGACTTTGATTAGAGTCGAAGATGTTGTCGCTGCAGCGCTCGAGCTGTTACCAAAAAAATAGCCCGTCGATGCTTTCAGCCTGACGAACTAAGTGTGGGGGGATGGGAAAATTTTAATATGTAAATCGCATTTTACTATTTATTATCATCGAATCTTTGTAAGGTGTTTTCGTTTCGGATGATATGTGAACTTCGTTTATCAATGTGTCAAGTCGTTCAGAAACAGTATAAGTCACCGAATCTATCCATGTCGTGTCATATACAATTTTTGTAAATGGAACATAAATTATCGAATCGACAGTCATCATTTTGTATTTATTATCATAAATCTTTGAGTAAAGATAAGACCATAGTTCTTTTTTCTTCTTATTCAAAACGAAGGATACTTCGGCATAGCTTTTATTGTCCGATAGATACAATACAGCTTCTTCGTCGCAACCGATTCCTCTTTGAATATGCATCCTAACCCAAGAGCTGTTCGGAATAGTTGCGTCAAGTTTTTGATAGCCCGAATTAACCGGCAAGCTGTCAACTTTATAATTCATATCGATAATTCTGATTCTGTCAGCCTCGTCGCCGAGAGGCTCGTTGGCATTCACTGCGCATTGCAGCCAAATAACCGGAGGGTCATATGTCGTATCAATTTCTATTAATATGTTGCTCGAAGTAAACTCGCGTGAAGTTCCATTTTCTTCGATGCTCAATTCACGAAGCACAGGTTTCAATCGAACTGGCTCGCCAAAGTTATAGCGTCTTTCGGTATCAATATCCATCGGCGATGTGCAAGATGCTATAATTATTAGCATTAATACGAATGAAACCGAAAGCGTTATTTTATGATATGAATTTATCATATTTTCCTAAATTTCTTATTCTTTTCCTAAATTTCTTATTCTTTTCTTAAATTTCTATTTCTTTTCTTAAATTTCTATTTCTCGAATTCAAAAAATAATACTTTTGAAAATTTGGTTCGAATTACACTTATATAACACATCAAACCAAAAATAGTTACACAAAAAATTGCTTTTTTTTTCAAAAACAAAAGAATTTCTATTTATTCCCTTAAAAATTATAAGTTAAACCATACGATAAACCGAGTTTTCCGGTCGTATAGCGCTTGCGTTGGTTATCGTAAACCAGCAAAGAACCTTCCAATCCAATCATAAATCCGAATCCGTTGCCAGCTATAAACTGCAAGCCACCTAAAGATCT
>CAYLSY010000113.1:0-7832 GCA_964386275.1 uncultured Hyphomicrobiales bacterium | reverse complement strand
TGCCTGAATGAACGCATAAAGTATCGAAAGCATGTTTTTTCGAATATTTGATTAATTTACTCCGAGTTATTCAAATATTTACTTTTAACTTAATGCAAATTAACCCTATTTTTCCGATTAAACAAACTACGACAAAAATTATCGGATTTAATTCGTTTACATCAAAATAATAAGTCTTTAATAATAGCTACTTTTTGCTTAATTTCGGAAAAAGAGAAAATCAAATAAAAGGAACTATCAATGAAAATCGTAAATGGTTTTAGTATTTTGATGTTATTACTTTTAGTATGGTCATGTAGCGAAACTTCGAATGACGCTATAGAAGTAACCGTGGGAGAAGTTAGAAATATGCCTGGTTACGAGTGGTTCGGCCCACTTTTCGATAATTATAATCCCATTGCTGAAGAAGTAACCGAATTGGCTGCAAATTTCGATTCAAACATGATGAAATTTATCGTTTACGCCAGACCGTCATGCTCTTGCGATATGAATGTATCAATATTTCCGCAAATTATGAAAACGCTATTTGTTGCCGGAATACCCGACACATGCTTAAGAATTTTTTCTATGCGAGATAAATACAGCGAAAATCCTTATAAATCGAAACTAACAATAAACGATTTGCCTGCCGCTTTTCTTGTAGTATCAAATACGGCTAAATATTCTATTGTCGATACTCTAAGGTATTACGAAAATCGTTACAAAGACTCCTCCTTTTTTGTTGAAACCTTTATTAATCAATCTATACAATGAAAAGAAAGCTTGCAGTTCCTAAAGGCAGTATTTTCGATGATTTCATCTCAAAAGCGGATAAAATTAGCGAAATTGAAATTATCCGAGCTTCCGAAAAGCAATGCGCCGAGCTATTAGTTAACGACATTGTAGATTTGGCGTTGCTAACTCCATATAGTTATGGGAAAAATTACAAAATAGCAGATTTCCGTATTATACCCGGTCCTTGTTTTGCTGCCGAAGGATATACTGGACTTGCGACGATATGCCTACGGCAGGGTATTTCCGGCATCGATTCCTGTCTTGTAGATTCGTATGATGATTTTCTAATTCTAATAGCTCGAATATTAATTGAAGAGAAATTTGGCGTAAAACCAAAATATATTACCCGGCCCGAGCTTAACGAAACAGGTAAGTATCCCGATGTTACAGTATGCTGGGGCAAAAAAGCAGGAGAGGGTATCAGCTTGGACGTTAGCGGCGAATGGTTCGACCAATTCGAAAAAATATTACCGCTTGCTTTTTGGGGATGTAAATGCGAGGATTGCGACCTTGACGAGTTAACTGAATTGCTTTCTACGATTTCTGATGCAAAATTCATGTTCCGAGACGGTAGAATTGAAATTCAATCCCGCGATCGCGAACTTTATCCCGAAAATGGCAAAATGATATTGAAATGGGGCGACGACGTGGAAAGCTCGTTGGAGGCTATGCTCGAGAATTTGTTCTATTTCATGCACTTTGCAGATATTCCGGCAGTTAAAATACTCGGCAGGGATAAAAGTCCGCTATGATGAACTTTTCCAATATACTCAGCTCTTCGAGATTTGTTCTTGCCGCCGTTTTTGCATACTGTATCTGTGCAGGCACGACATTCGGAGCTTTTGCCGTGGCTGTTATATCTGCAATAACCGATGTGCTTGATGGCTGGGCTGCGCGCCGTTATCATCAAGTAACGGAACTTGGAAAAATTCTCGACCCGCTTGCCGATAAAGCGTTTTTCGCCGCCGCAGCCTTATCGATGCTTGCTTGCGATTTACTTCCATTATGGTTCGTTGCAGCTGTTATTGGCAGGGATTTATTAATCTTAATCGGCTCGCTTTTTACAATAGGTAAAAAGAAAATTATTTTGCAATCAAATTATATTGGAAAGGCAACCGTTGTTGTTATGTGGTCAACCTTTTTGCTGGCGCTTTTCAGTTCGCCTCTCGCTGAATATGGTTATTATACGACAAGCGCAATGCTTGCAACGTCGTTAGTTGTTTATTCGCGCGCGATGCTCGCGGCAAAATGATTTTACTCGACCACCACGAACTTCTTCAAGGCTGATTCAGTGTAACTTCCGTCCGAATTCATTTTACGTATCTTGAAAAGGTAAACGCCCGGCTTCAGCCTGCTGCCGTTTGAATCCATTCCGTTCCAAGGCATTCCGCCGTTTGAATCTTGTTCTGCGACCGTTACAAGCATTTCTCCGTTAAGCGACAGCACAATAGCTTCGGCATACGGCAAAACATTTGCAAAATATATTTCCTTTGCAGTATTGTAATTCAATGGGTTCGGATAAATAAACGCCTTGTCGATATCCGTCGGAAACATGACGAAACCCAAAGTTGAACCTGCGCCGCGAGTCATCATTCTGCCTGAAAGAGCTGAAATATTTCTTGCTGTGATGGTATAGTCTTTACCCAAAGCACCAATTCCCGAGCGGCTTTCGAGTATGAGCAAGGCTTCCGTTTGATTTGTGCTGTTTAGTTCGATGCTGTGGATGCTGCCGAAAGGTTTGATTTCATAATTAAATGTATTCTCGGCATCAGCTCTTGTTACTGGTTCGGAAAAGCGCAGCAGAAGCGATGTTGGTGATACAACTTCTAAATTTAGCAAGTATAGCTCTTTGACCGGCGGCGCAATCGGACCGATTGAAAGGAGTAAAGTATCCGCACAAGTCGGACTGCCGTATAGGTCTACGAGCGAAGGAACAGCAAGACTATACTCGCCTTCGCTCAAATTCTCATCGCAAGACAACAGCAGCATTGTATCGTTAGCACGCAAAGCTGAATTAATCAAAAAATCGTTGCCGCCAGCGGTCGGAGCAAACTTGAACAGCTTGGGATTTGCCTTTTCGTAATTAAGCGCTCCGCTGAAAGAGAGCTGGAACGTATTATTATCCGATGGCGCCAAGGCGACCGGCTTAACAATAGTATGAGTATAGACACCAACTGCATAAGTTGGCTGGCTCTGCTTTCCGGAGCCATCGACTGCGACAGCGGCATATTCATAATAATGCTTGTTTTCAAGTCCAGTTAAAATATAATAATCTTTCGATGTAGAATCGACATATTGATAAACGATCGAACCACCACTTTCGACAATGCGGTAAATTTGAACGAAATCGGCATCTGCTGCGGTTTTCCATTGAAGGCGAGCCGTAGTTTCGCTGGTAGCCCAGCCATCGAAATTTGCGGGTGTTGAGGGATTTGCCGCATCTTTGCTATATTCGAAAAACACTACGTTGTTACCGTTAGAAACCCCAATTTCGTTGATACCGTTTTTATCGAAATCCTGTGTTAGCGCGCCATTCGAAAAAACGCCGGGTAAAATCCAAAAAGGCATCGGCTTTTGCTCACTATTGTTCCATTTAAGGACATATAAATTCGGAAAGACGGAAAGCAAAATTTCATCGCCCGGCTCGCCATCTATGTTTCCTGTGGCAATTCCGTTTTTATACGAAAGATTGCCGGCAATCAAACCGGTGCGAACACCAATGGAATTATACCTCCAAATATAGTTGTAGCCATTGTTTGGAATATATTTAAGCAAACGAAAATCCCATACCAACTCATCTGTCAGCTCTTCGTCGTAAAGCGAACTTGTGCCGTAGGTAGCGATTAATATTTCCTTCGAGCCATCGCCGTCAACGTCGCAATCAGCCATAAAAAACGAACCTGTCGAAAGATTGACGGAATCGGCAAACACTATTTCGTATCGATTATCCAGTATAGGCTCATCGGGTTTTACTTTAGCGACAAAAATAGAGCCTTTGGTTGAACCGAAGCATAGTTCCTCGAAACCGTCACCGTCCAAATCCGCAGCTGCAGCGCCAGGGAAAGTGCCGACATGCGGAATTGAATCGAGAGGTTTAACGAAAGTCATCCATTCATAGCCTCCATCGCGGAATTCGTAGATTTGAAATGCCGTGTCGGAATTGGCGACAAGCTCGGGGCGGCCATCGCCGTTGAAATCATGCAGCAGAGCAGCCCATAAGTTGTTCGTGTTAGTCTTGTCGAAAGGCTTTGTGGCGAAAGGATTTCCTCCGGCGCTTTGTGGCTCGAAAAGCAGACTCATACCGCTCGATTTCGTAAATATTTCCATAAGCCCGTTGCCGTTGGAATCGCCGAAACCGACAGGAATCCATGTTTCCGAAACTGAATCCCGTTTAACGAATTTATCGCCTTCGAAGCAATAAACGGCGGTTTGCCCCCAATTGCCCTGTGGCAATTCGTTAACGACAACGCAAGGCTTCCCGTCGGCATAGAGTTCCGTGGTTTCATTCAGAAGGTAAGCTGCAGGCAAAGAATAGTTTTTGGGGACAAACCCGCGCATCGGGAAATCACAATTTTCGCGCTTAAAGACGAACTCGTGGCAAATTGTATCGCCATCCGCCCTGCGCAATGTCGCGACAGCTTCCATTTCGACTCCGGCGGCTGCTTCTTTGCCAATAACCAAATTTTGATAAGTCAAAGCGCGGTTGCCGTCAAAAACCTCATAGTATTCTTCAGAACTATTTAATGGTCGAAACTTGACCGACAGCAGCGATGGTTGATTTGTTCTTGCAGCAACAATGACAACGTTTTTTTCATCATTCCAAGCCGGCAACACTTTGAAATTAGTTAAAAGCAACTTATTTGCCTCCGAATAGATTTGGAAGCTGATTCGTCGCTCGATTCGTCGCTCATTCTTCATTTCGATAACAAGTTTCAATGTATAAGCCGTATCGGCAAAGTCGGCAGTTTCGAGCCAAATGATAGTATCATTAAGCGTTTGGACTTTGCTGAATACCAAATCATCGCTCCATTTCGATGGGCGCAAGCCTTTTCCTATTGCCAATGAATAAGAATCGAACATTGGAGTCGCGATAGAAGCGACAACCGGGATTCTGTGGACGGAATCCTTGTTAAATACAGCGTTTTGTCTGGGATATGAAATTGAAATATTTGTTTTGCCGACTGCATTGAGCGCATCTCGAACGTTCAGGATACCATTGCCATTGAATTCGTTCCAAGTGCCGTTATCGAGCGAAGTTGCCGTGGTATTAATAATACCATAAATATCGTCAGGGGTCAGTTCGGGGTCAATTTGCAAAAGCAGCGCTGCGGCGGCAGTTGCATGCGGCGCAGCAAGTGATGTGCCGCTGGCAGTAGCATATGAAGAATCTGGTGAAGTGGAATAAATTGAAATACCCGGCGCTAAGATGCTTATATTCGAGCCGTAATTGCTTTTATAATCGCGTTTATTTTGGGCATTCGACGAACCGACGGACATTGTTTCGCTCAAGTCCGATGGATAATGCGGCTTGTCCCAGCCATTGTTACCGGATGAGGCGAATATGGCGCAGCCGCATAAGTAAGCAAAATGAACAGCGTCAGCAACGAGCTGCGAACGGAAGTTGTCGCCAAAACTCAAATTAAGCGCCCTTGCGCCGTTTAATGCCGCATAAACGATTGCCGATGCAATGTCGTCGGACTCGGCGTTTCCGCTTAGGTCAAAGGCACGCAGCGTCATAATTTTAGCGCCGGGGGCAACACCGCTGACTCCAATTTTGTTGTTTTGGACGGCTGCAATCACGCCCGAAGTTATAGTACCATGCTTGTTTTCGTCGTAAGGCAGTGGATCGCGGGAGTAGTAATCGCCTATGTTTTCGATTGTTTGGTCGACGAAGTCGAAGCCAATAACGTCATCTGTGAAACCGTTGCCATCATTGTCGATTCCGTCGAAATCTCCTGTAACGCCGCTGCGGGTTTCCGTATTCGACCAAGGGTCGAAATGTCCGTTGCCATTGATGTCTTCGCCTGGATTAATCCACAAGTTTTTAACCAAATCGGGATGCAGGTAATCGATACCGGTATCGACAACGCCGACAACAACGCCTTCGCCTTTTGATTTTTCCCATGCTTCTGGCGCATAGATGGCATTTAATCCCCACTGTTCAGGGAAAAACGGGTCGTTGGGAGTAATTGCTTCCGTTAAGGACTCGGTTAGCTCTTCGATGCGGTATTTGTGGTTTTCTTCGATGCTTTCAATATAGGCGCTTCTTTTTAAGTAATCGATTATTGAAGCATCGCTGTTATCGGTTTCGATTAAATAATATTTTTCAAATTCGTTTAGCGCTGCAGTCAATTGGCTTGTCTTCATGTTTCGAGCCGAATTAACAAGGAAAGGCATGGCTTTGCGAATTTTAGCATTGCTGGAAAGGATTTCGCTTGACAATTTATCGAACAACGCACTGCTTTTGGCTTTAACGATATAAGAGCTGGCTGCCGCAATAATTTCGACATCGCTAATCGACAAAAATGCGATGAATACTAATAAAACAAGTGATTTCCTGACCATAACGCGATAATATTAGTTATTTTACAAAGAAGGTAAGTAATGAAACGATAATGCAAAGCGCTTATTTTGAAGATTCAATGGCTTTGAACAAAATCATGGTTGTCATATACCATTCGGTGGCATATGCTGCATGTCTCATTGCAGGGGAGTTGTTATCAATCATTACCACATTTGTTTTGCCATTTTCCATCAATGAATTGTAAAAATCGAGCGAATTGAAGTACGGCACACACTCGTCATATTTCGCATGTCCGAGCAGCAATGGCGCTTCCGGCAGAAATTCGTAGATTGAATTTGATGTGAGCGGATTTTTTAATGATTGAAATTCGCTGCCGTTAAAACCATTTATAAAGCTTGCCCTGAAAAGCTCCTGAGGTTTATAACTCAATGCTTCGTTGATTTCTTCGCCGCTATGGTAGCCGTCGAAAAGTGAATCGATTCGAGCAGAATAAGGCATATTGAAGACTGCATCAATACCAATGCCGATATTGAAATACTCTTTGTACGATTTTAACACATATGCCAAATAAGCCGGATAAGCGGCTGTATCGGCATTTGTATAATATTCGGTTGTCTTGATGATATTATATGCTCCGCCGCCTGCCGAGCATGCTTTTATCGAAAATTCGCCATTGTAATATTGTTCAATTTCGTTTGCAAGGGCAATCGTAGCGTACCCCCCTTCGGAATAGCCCATAAGGAAAATATTTTTGTCGTATTTGATACTCGAGGAATCAAAAAAAGAGCAGCCTGCACGCAGCATATCGACGCAGGCATTACCGTATGCCTTTTTAATAAGATAAGGATGAAAAGCCGCGGAACTGGCTCCGAATCCAATATAATCCGAAATAAAAACAGCCATGCCATAAAGAGCTGGGCCATAGCCTTCTGCAAAAATCGAAGCGATGTCGCTGTAAGCGCCTTCGGACTTTGTAAAGCAAGTCGGGTGTTGATACGATACAATCGGTAAAGTATCGTTCTTTACTGGCACGATAAGCAGTCCTGAAGCGATTATAGGAATTTCGTTCAAATCGACGGTGCGGTATTCGATTCTATAAGCTTTAACAGAAAAATCTATATTTAAAGTCAATCCATATGATAATGCCAATGCATTAAGGACATCTGGCGAGAATTCGGCTCTTTGCTCCACCTTGATTAAATCGCCGCGTTTGGCAACGGGAACGGGATTATCAACAGAATTATCATGATTGCATCCAGAAAATAAGACAGATGCAATTAATACAAAAAGAGCAACAAGCAACCATTTGTTTTTGAATATTTCCATTAATTCTCTATTATATAGAAAAATGAAATATTATAAATAATGAGCATATTCATTTAATTCACATTTTATACGCTTGAAAAGTGGCGAAGGCACCTAGTTAACTTTTTGAGCCTCTGCCGCTTTTGTTGATTTTATTTTCTTTTGTTAACTCTTCGAGCGCCGAATCGAGAATACCGTTAATAAATAATCCGCTTTTTGCGGTAGAGTA
>CAYLSY010000112.1:0-7833 GCA_964386275.1 uncultured Hyphomicrobiales bacterium | reverse complement strand
CAATACTATTTTTAAAGTAGTCAACATCCAATGATTCAAGAATCACTCCGCGTGATGATGAAGCGTGGATAAATTGTCTATTGCCCAGATAAATACCGACATGAGTAATTTTGCCTTTGGTTCGAAAAAAAACCAAATCGCCTGCTTCAGCCTTGCTTTCTTCGACACTCATTGCATAATCATACTGCTGTTCTGCCGTTCGAGGAAGCGATATACCTGCATGCTCAAATACTGATGAAGTAAAACCAGAACAATCCGAGCATCTTTTATCCTCTCCGCCTGTGCAATAGGGAACGCCATACCAGTTTTCAGCTTCGGCAACAATCAAACGCCGCACACCAGTTAACTCTTTTATTATCAATTCAATAGATAATTTGTCCCTGTTGCATTTGTCCTTAGATAAATCAGAGCTTGATTTTGATTGTTTGGAACTTTCTTTTGTTGAATGTGTATTGGTGGAGTATCGGATGTTAGGCTGACAACCCCATACAAAGATAAATACCGAAAGCGGTAAGGCAATATTTAATATTAGCTTCTTCATTATGCTGTTTTTTTTAAGTAAGCAATTAATGTGCCATTACCATCATATTGCATAATGTAATGTTATCAATATCAAGAATTTTAAAAATCAATTTAAGTCATAAGATGAAATCTGACAACAGAACCAATTTCGAAAACGCCCACCTATGCTCGGCTTTTCTTTGAAAAACAAACAAAAGGTAACGGTTGCCAATTTTCAAGCATAAATAATCTGAATTATA
This sequence comes from uncultured Hyphomicrobiales bacterium, assembly GCA_964386275.1. Taxonomy (GTDB): domain Bacteria; phylum Bacteroidota; class Ignavibacteria; order Kapaibacteriales; family UBA2268; genus CAYLSY01. The sequence goes on along the minus strand of CAYLSY010000112.1, from coordinate 7,072 downwards.
TAAATAATTTACAATACAAGAAATAATAGTCTTATTCCGGGCGAGCCCCATAAAATTATTAATCAACAGTTTTACATTCAATGAACTACTAATATTTTAAACAATATTAAAAAAAATTAAACATAATTCTTTGTTTAATCATTAATTTTACTTAATTTTTCTTATAGTTCATTTTATAAGTAATCAAAACAGGAGTAATCAATGAAAATGCCTTCCTTACCATTAAAAATAATTATTTCGATAATAACTACCTTCATCTTTATACCTCTTAACTTGCTTTCTGACGATGTTTGCTTTACCGTGAACGAGAAGTTCGAAAAGCGAAGGGTCCGCGTTTCAGTCGACCCGCCTGCTTCGGGCGACATTCAATATATAAATGTGCCTGATGGCGTTGGATTCAACCAGAAGTATAATATTAAAGGAGCATGGGGCTGGAACTATAATTATAACAGAGGCACTTGGAGCGTTACTGCAGGCTGGGTTGATGATGAGAGTAGCGAATCGGCAGATTTTTGGACGATGGGTAAATTCAATACTAAGTTCTTCGACGAACGAGATATTGAGAACGTGAGCAGCGGCAGAAAATTCGATTTGATATTTGAAATTCCTAACGACGAAGAAGCAGTTAAGCACAGTTTTTTGAAACTGCAAATTTATTATTCTGCCACAGGCGACAATAAGATGTTCTACGAAACATGGATTTATAAAATTCCTATTACAGATAAAATTTACGGTAAAGTATTGACTGCCGATGTTAATTTCGACACTAAAACCATTGATATGTCTCCCATAGAAAACGTTTACACCGGCATTCTTTACGGCAGCGATATACTATCGGATACTCTATCGGACAGTAACGGTTGTTTTTCGCTGGTTCAGCCGAACGACCCTGTGAAAGTGTTCGAACTTAGAGTTATGGACGGCGTAACCACCGGCAAAGAACTCTTTACAAGAAATATTCAAGACGTTGCCGAAGGCTCGAAAAACACTTGCATTATTCCAAGGGGAATTTATGAGAAATACCAAGCCGAATACGACAAATTAAACAAAGTAACATTGAAACAAGACATACTATGGGATAATTTTCCTGTTGAATTTACTCTTTTACCATATTTTATACCGCAGCAGAGGGACTTTTTCTCGAAATGCAGACTGTATTCCGGCACAAGCACAGATATAATGAGCGGCAACGAAAACGATTCTGTCCGAGCCGACTTCCTATCCCGTCTTGTTTTAATAGATAAAGCGGCTCATCCGGTTTATTACCAATATCATAATATCAACGGCGAGTTGATGAAAGCGATTTATGCCACGGTAATGGGCGTATTGTTCGTAAAAGAAATTTACGGAATTGCCGACAAGGTTGTTGCAGCTGTGTCAAATGGCACAAGCGCAAAATTAGCCGCTGAAATGATGTGGAAGTATGGTTTGGGCTTGACAAACTCCATTCTGGGTTATTCAATCGACCGAATTCCCAATAAGTTTATAAAAGGGAAAATGAAATTGGCTGTGCAAGCCGTTACAGCAAATGCCGCTGAATTTCAAGGAAAAACAAAATCCGGTTTGATTTGGGACGCTTTTTGGAAAGAAGGCTTCGGCAATCTTGTTTTGGTTACCGGAAATATTCTTGTTATGCCTGCTTATGTATTGTATTCCGAAGGTATTATCGACGAGCCTGCAAAAATAGCCAACGAAACATACCCAGACAGTCCGCTAAACGTTAAAGGGGAACTATCGGTAGCGATTGATTCAGTTATTGGGCCATTGGGATTTGTCGCTCAAGGCGAGGAATTTTCCAAAACCTGCAAAGAAACTTCGCGCGATAAACGCAACGGTTCGAAAATACTCGATGCGCTTTCCGCCATAGCTGTTATGGGAGGAAATTTAATTACGATGGGAGCGATTGCCGCCCCTGAAGTCGCTATTCCAATCCTATTAGGAATTGTTGTGGTATTGCAAGGCATCAAGTTTGTCAATTTGCTTCATGCGCTTTTGATTTGCATCGGCGGTATGTCTCAATATGCTTATTTGCTCGACGACATTACCAAAACAAGCATGGGAGAATATCAACGCACAGTAACTTACGACGAACCTTATGACTACAGCGACGATGTTATTATGAAAAAGATTATGCTGAAAGGCAACGAAACACTCGGCGCAAACCACCCGGCAATGCTGGCTTCGGCAGATTTAAACGAAGTGACGGCTACATATTTAACACAAATGAATGAATTAATCACCGACTTGGATAACACGGATGAATTCATTCAAAGAATGAATAACATGATGACGACGGAAACTGACATCTACGATAAATGCGAAGAGAGCCGCAACACTTTACTTACGTCTTTTGATTATGTAAAACACGAGCAGAAAGACTATATCGACAGGATTGGCAACTACTTTGACCTTACGCATCAATCAAATTCTTATAGGATGCTGCTCAATATGAAGCTTTTTGAATACAAAATGGCTCCAAGCCAAGTTATCAAGGATTCCATACTGCTGCTTGCCGATTCGGTTGCGTATTATTTAGGCGCAATGCGTGATACGACGGCATCGCTGAGCCAAACCAGCTCCGGTTATCCATCGCGTGGTTATGTGGTTGTTTCAAAGAAAACAGAATTTGTCGATACGCTCAACAATAATGTTCAATACGAGATGAAAGCAACTGTGAAAAACGTCGGCGGCAGCGATGCCGACAGCGTTCGAGTAAGCATCGAGACCGATAAATTCCGCATCGACAGTCAAAATGAATTCCTAATTGAAAAACTCACTGCCGGAGAAGAAGCCGAATTCACTTGGCTTTTCACTGTTACCGACACATCGCTATTCGTGTGCGATTACAACTTCAATATTGAAGCGGCTACCGGCATGACCAGCGCTATCACATATAATTACTTCCGCGTTCGCGGTTCAATCGTCAATGAAGTCATCGCCGGCGAAACAACCGGAAAACGGCTCGAAATCAACATCGTGCCGAATCCGTCGGAAGATTTTACTCTCGTTCAGTTCACATTGCCGTTCGACGCTCAAGTTCGTATCGGCATCTACGATGCCCTCGGCAACTTCGTTAAACCGGTTTTCGAAGGCTATCAATTCGCCGATTTCTATAATTACAGTTTATCGACAAGCGAGCTGCCGTCGGGAGTTTACTACTTAAAGGCAGACGGCAAGGACTTCTCGATTACTAAGATATTAAGCGTTGTTAAATAGGCATAAAAGTTTAGATGTGTTACGCCTTGAAAGTGTGGCACATCTGGAAGCTTGTTAATATAATTAACTACTTTATGCAGATTATAGAGAAGCATCAATCTGTGTAATATGCCGGCAGTAAGGAAGATAGATTTTTTGCTGCGCTTCGAATAACCATGTATTTATGTATTTAAACGGCATCATAAGGTTAAATTATCCCAAATAATTTTTTTGGGGTTTTTAAATTGTTAATTTACTGAAATATTTTATTTTATAGGTTATTTCATGCTTTTCACTACAATTAATCCTACGACCGAAGAAATTCTTGCCGAATATCAAGAAATTTCTGCGGAAGAAATAAACCGTTCGATTCACCGCTGCCACAAAGCGTTTCTCGATTGGCGGCAACGCCCCATCGCCTTCCGCGCCGAGTTAATGCACAAAGCTTCGGACGTATTGCTGGCGCGAAAGGAAGAATTCGCGCGATTAATGGCGCTCGAAATGGGCAAACCCTACGCCCAAGGCATCGCCGAGGTCGAGAAATCCGCCCTCTGTTGCCGCTATTTTGCCGACAACAGCGAGCGTTTACTCATCGATGAACCCGCAGAAGCCGGTTTCCGAAAGAGTTATGTAACTTTCCAACCTCTTGGGGTATTGCTGGCAATCATGCCGTGGAACTTCCCGTTTTGGCAGGTTTTCCGTTTCGCATGTCCGAATCTGACAGCTGGAAACACAGCGCTGCTCAAACATGCCCGCAATTCGATGGGCTGCGCCATTGCAATCGAATCGGTTTTCCGCGAAGCTGGTTTTCCCGAAGATGTTTTTATCAATCTTATTATAGGTCAAGAGCCGGAAGGGCATTTAGCTGAGCCGGTGGCGCAGGTTATCGCTCATCCGCTTGTAAAAGCCGTAACGCTGACCGGCAGCACGAAAGTTGGCAGCTATGTTGCCGAAGCCGCTGGACGCGCCATAAAAAAATCCGTGCTTGAACTTGGCGGCAGCGACCCTTACGTCATACTGAAAGATGCCGATTTAGCAAAAGCCGCCGAATCGTGCGCCTTCGCACGTCTGCTAAATAGCGGCCAAAGCTGCATTGCGGCAAAACGTTTCATCGTCGAACGCCCTGTTTTGGAAGAATTCACGCGATTGTTTATCGACAGGATGCAAACCCGCATTGTCGGCAACCCACTCGATGCAAACAACACGGTTGGTCCTATGGCGCGTCGCGATTTACGCGACAGCCTTCATCGCCAAGTTTCGGCAAGCGTCGCTATGGGCGCTCGCCTTATAATCGGCGGCGAAATTCCAGACGGCAAGGGCTTTTTCTATCCAGTAACAGCGCTTGCAGATGTTCGCAAGGGTATGCCAGCATTCGATGAGGAGTTGTTTGGTCCGGCAGCAGCAATCATTGCCGCCGATAACGAAGCAGAGGCATTACGCTTAGCTGCAGATACTATTTACGGACTTGGCGCAGCTATTTACACTTCCGACATCGAAAAAGGCGAGCGCATTGCCCGCGAAGGACTCTTTGCTGGAGCTTGCTTCGTCAATGATTTCGTTCGCAGCGACCCGCGGCTACCCTTCGGCGGCATAAACCAATCCGGCTATGGGCGCGAGTTGGCGCTTTATAGCATGCGTGAGTTTGTCAATATCAAAACGGTGTGCGTCGCCTAGTAAAGAGTAATAACGTAGAGGGAATAGTTGAAGGTTGGACTCATCCGATGATTTCCAAGTCATCGGATGAGTATGTTTTTTACGCTACACTTTTCCATTTCTTTTAATCACATCGCGGGCAATGACAAGCTTTTGAACTTCGGTTGTGCCTTCGAAAATTCGATTGATGCGTGAATCGCGATAAAAACGCTCAATCGGCATTTCGCGGGAATAGCCCATTCCGCCGTGAATTTGCATTGCCAAATCGACCACCTTATCCAAACCTTCGGATGAAACTAACTTAACGATTGCCGATTCTCGCGAAACCATCGTTTTAGCATCGTATTTAGCTGCTGTTCTATAGATTATAGATTCCATATTATAAATAATGGTAGCCATATCGGCTATCATATGCTGAACTGCTTGAAAATTTGAAATTGGCTCGTCGAACTGCTTTCGCTCCTTTGCGTATTTGACCGAAAGCTCAAGCAGCTCTTTAGAAGCTCCAAGGCATGCAGCGCCAAGTCCCAATCGACCAGCATCGAGAGTCTTCATAGCAATTAAAAAGCCTCGACCTTCGTCGCCTACGATGTTGGATTTGGGAATTCGAACGTTATCGAAAGTCAGAGTAGAGGTTTTGCTGCCACGAATGCCGAGTTTCTTTTCCGGCGCGCCGGGAGTGAAGCCGGGAGTTCCTTTTTCGACAACAAAAGCTGTGATACCCTTTGAAGAACGCGCAAAAACCGAGAATACGTCGGCAAACGGACCGTTGGTTATCCACATTTTTTCGCCTTTTAAGACCCATTCGTCGCCGTCAAGCACGGCTTTAGTCTGCAAATTGAAAGCGTCGCTGCCTGCGCCTTGTTCGGTCAGTGCAAATGCGGCGATTTTCTCACCTTGAGCGCATGGAACAACGTATTTCTGCTTGATTTCTTCTGTTCCGCCTATGAAAAGTGCGTTTGTACCGATTGAAACATGCGCTCCAATCATCGTTGCAGTCGAAAGGCAAGCCCTGCCGATTTCTTCTTGAACAATGCAATATCCGATTTCGCCAAAACCGCTGCCACCGTATTCAACGGGGAAAGCGGCGCCCAAAAGTCCCAGTTCGCCTATCTTCTTTATAATATCTTCCGGTATAGCCTCATCTTCGTCGATTTTTGCCGCAATCGGTCTAAGTTCATTATTTACAAAGTCGCGCACCATTTCGCGCAACATATTTTGCTCTTCGGTAAACGAAAAGTCCATAATCTGTTACCCTATATATAATTAAAAAAGAAATTTATTCAAAAATACTGGCTATGCTTTCGCCGCCGTCAACGCTCAACACATTACCAGTCATCCAATACGAGTTTTCATCCGCAATAAGCGCAATCATTTTAGCTACGTCTTCGGGCGTAGAATTGCGGTGATGCGGGTTTTGTGAGCTTGCAAATTCGAGCATCTTGTCGAAATGCGGTATTTTGCGTCCGGCTGGAGTATCTGTAATACCCGCTAAAATAGTATTAGCAGTTATTTTATAAGGAGCCAGCTCGATGGCGATTTGCCTGATATATGCTTCCAAAGCTGCTTTTGCAGCAGCCAATGCGCCGTAATAAGGCATTGCCTTGGTTGAACCTACGCTCGACATGGCAATAATTCTGCTATTGGGCTTGAACAAGGAGTTATTGAAAAGGTCTTGCGACCAATACAGCAGCGAGTTTGCCATAACGTCCATGGTCATTTCCATCTTTTTCCGACCGATTTGGGTTTCAGGGTTTTCCGTGAAAAACTTACCCAAAGCGCCAAAAGCAAGCGAGTGCATAAACAGATTGATGCAGCCGCCCCAGTCTTCCAAAGTCTTTTTAACGTCATTGATTACATCTTTTCGATTTGAATCTTCGGCAGCATTTGTGTTATAGAATTTTGCTTTCACTCCCATTGCTTCAAGTGCGGTACGCTGTTCTTCGGCAATAGTCTTGTTGGCGCCAATATCAAGATGGACGCCGAATATATTGAAGCCTTTTTTTGCCAGTTCAAAAGCGGATGCCTTGCCGAATCCGCTCGATACTCCCAAAATTAAAGCGTTTTTTGGCATAATATATTTTTTCCAATAATTATTTGTTTATTTAATATGGTGATTTTAATTAAATTGAAAAAAAATCAATTACAAATATATTGAATTTCATAAAAATTATAAATATTTTTTAATGTTACATTAATTTTGAATTAAAATTCATGGCTACTT
>CAYLSY010000111.1:0-7874 GCA_964386275.1 uncultured Hyphomicrobiales bacterium | reverse complement strand
TTAGAACTTTTTTCAATTATTCTTGTTGTTAATGAGAAATTTTGCTCTATATCTTCATCTTTCTTAATAGTAATTGTTTTTTCAATGATATCATGTTCGATTTCAGTTACTTTTATAATGCTGTTTCCAATCGGAACGTTTTGGAATCGAAACTTGCCTTGGCTGTCGGTTTTTCGGACATCCATGCAAGCAGTGCATTCAACCATCGCACCAGCCAAAGGCTTGCCAGTTTCTGCATCGGTAACAACACCAAAAACAGCGCCTATTTCATCTGGTTTGATTTCTTCTTTTTTTGAATGTTCTTTTTTAGCGTTAACATTTTTCGTTATCTTGGAGCGGTAATCCGATTGGATTACAACTCGAAGAGCGCTAATGTTTTTACCATCTAATTTAATGTCTAGGCTAGCGACTTCGTTTGCCAGATAATAGAACAATATGCTATAATCACCTTTCTTGAGTAAAATTTTAAAAGAGCCGTCCCTGGAAGAAACCGCATTTAAAAGGCTGCGGCCATCTTTTACTGCAACTATTTCCACACCGGCAAGCGGCTTTTGAGTTGCCGAATCGACGACGATGCCGCTAACAGCATATGTCTCTTCGGAAAAAAGCGGCGAACACAAGGTAATTAAAGCTAAAAAAAACAGCGATATTCCTGTGATTGACTTTTTCATAATTAAACCCTCTCTTTTGGTAAAAGGTATGCTTTTTGATAATTGACGTTGAATAAAAAAAAAAAGTTACAACAATAATCAGTATATCTTTAAAATTCCTACAGCATCATGATTATAAAAAGAGAGCAAACAAACACAAAATGTATCCCAAGGGAAAGCATAGCCTGAATGACGAAATTGTTATATTATCCAAAACATTCAATATAAATATATCTTAATTGCCGGATTCCGTTTCTTTTAGTATCAGCTTTACCTGCTCAATCGAACGCTTTGAACGCTTCATTATTTTGCAAATATATGTATCTAAATTAATTAGTTCAAGGTGTTCTGGTATTCTTCCAATTTTAGAAAGCACTAACCCTCCGACTGTTTCGTAATCGTCGCTTTCGGGCAAGGAAACTGGCAGAAAATCGTTCGCGTCGTCCACCGGAGTGGAAGCTTTAATCAGAAATTCCGTTTCGCTTAACTTTTCGACTAGCGGTGTTTCCTCGTCGTATTCGTCTTGGATTTCACCGACAATTTCTTCGATGATATCTTCGATTGTAACCAATCCAGCAGTGCCGCCGAATTCGTCCAGCACAATAGCAATATGAATACGTTCCTTTTGGAATTGGTGCAACAGCTTGTTGATTTTTTCATCTTCCTGCACAAAATAAGCTGGATTGAAAATTTCGTAAACGCTCATCGCCTCGCCGCTAGTAATCAGTTTAATAATATCCTTGGCATGAATTATACCTATAATATTATCAATAGTTTTTTCGTAAACAGGCATTCGCGAAAAGCCTTGCTCCTTGAATCGTTCGATGATTTCATCGATATCCAGCGAAGCTTCGATACCTTCGATACTACCGCGCGGCACCATGATTTGCTTTATCGGAGTATCGGAAAATTCGAAAACATTTTCGAGTAATTCATGCTCCGATAGCCCAATGGCGCCTGATTTCGAACTTTCTTCAAGCAAGTAGCGCAGCTCTTCAGGGCTATGCATTTCTTCATCTTCGTTAGCCGGGTGAAAGCCGATAAGTTTAATTATTGAATTGGCAAATGTGTTCAATAGCCATATAAACGGTCGGAAAATGAGATAGAAAACACGCAAAGGTATGGCAACAGCCAATGAAATCTTTTCCGGCTGCTGAATTGCCATTGATTTCGGCGCCAATTCTCCGAATACAATGTGCAGTGTTGTAATGAGAATGAACGCTACCGGTAAGGCAATGCTGTGGGCTGTTGCCGATGAGATGTCAATAGATAGAATAGACATAATTTCAATTATAATTTGCCCGACTACCGGCTCGCCAATCCATCCCAAACCCAGACTGGCAAGGGTGATTCCGAGCTGCGTCGCCGATAGGTAAGCGTCGAGCCGCTCGACCAAATGCTTAGCCATTCCAGCTAAATAGCTGCCGGAACGAATTCGCAATTCCAATTGCGATGAGCGTACTTTGACTATGGCAAATTCGGCGGCGACAAAAAATGCGTTCAGAAATACTAGTAGAAAAGTAAATATAATATTTAGTATCATTTAGTGTTTATCAGTAATAAAGAATAATGAAAATATTAAATTTTGTATCTATTTCTTTTAATTCACTCTGTTTTCAGTTTAAATAGCGGCAATCGCCACATCACATTTCTATCATTGTATTACATAATTTTGCGGATTGGTAGCGGAAATTTTTATCAAAATGATAACTGAAGTAACGAGAAAAGAAATTAATTGATTCATCAACCATTTTGTCGCCGAAACGAAAGCGTGACGCAGAAATGAAATCCATCTCGGAAATTTTTGATAAGACAGCATAGAACCCTTCACTCAAAAAAAAAGAAGATTCGGCCGGCGCTGATTTTTTTTCAGCAATTATTCCACCGTCGAAGGCAAAAAGACAGCCTTTCGAAGAGTTATTCATACTTCGAGACGGTTCTGATGGTTCGCCGCAGTCGAGCGAAATTTCGAATCCAAGCTCCTTGGCGAGAGCAAGTTGAGCAAAAGTAAATACAGAATAAGGATTTTCGCAACCGCTGCCGAGAATTCGAACCGAAGTAGTTAATAAATCGAAAAGCGCAGGATTTGACTCGCCGGTATCGAGCAGCTGGTCGTAACTTTCGGCGAGCATCATGCCGGAAATGATGGAATCATAGTCATTATAAATTGAATGAGTGCTTTCGCAGGGTTCAGCTGCCGAAAGCAGATGCAAATCCCTTTGAGGTTTCAGGTAAATGTTCGCCCGAATAATCCTTAATGGTTCGAGCGCCGCTCCCAGCTTGCTTTTGGGATTGCGGGCGCCCTTTGAAATTACGCTGAGCTTGCCGTTGGTATCGGTGTAAAGATTCAAGATTTTGCTTGTATCGCCGAATTTTCTGCTGCGCAGAACAACAGCTTCGCATGAAATCAACATGACTAAAGTAAACTATCCTAAATGAATAAACTGAAGCTGAAACTCGCATTTCTCCAAAGGCGCTTCGATTCCTTCGGCTATAACACCATAGCTGGAATCTAATTTGCTGCAATAAACCGTGTCGAATGCCGATTCTTTTGACTTGAGCTGGACGAATGCCAGATTTTCATCCTCGTGCGACTTGGTTATTACCTTTATATAAGGCATTTTCGAATAATCCTTGTAATAATAAGCATATTTCGGCAGTTGCGGTAAATTGCTTATAAACGATGATACTTTATTTGTTATCGAACGCACCACAAACAAATTAAACAAAGAAGCGAGAGCTTCATCGACTTCTTCTTCGTCGTCGGCGTCTTTTAAATCAATATTAGCTTTATTTAAATTACTTTTGATAATCGCTAAAATATCGAAGTAATTTTCAAATTCTTCTTTCAGACTGAAAATTGGTATTTCCATGTTCACTTTTTTATGAAAATAAATAAAATACAAATATATTTACTTTATTCGAAATATTTAAATGGAATTAACAATATTACCAGTTTATTTTTGTTTTCACACTATATTCCTTGCAAGGAATATAGTTTTTTTTATAAATTTGCAAATATCTTTGTAAAAATTAAATAACTTTTGATATATTAATGCTAATAGCATAGAAATTCAGGAGTAATATGAAAAAAATCTTGCTTTTTTTAGCTCTTTTCGGACTCATCATTGCAGCTATCGTAGCTTCGCTTGCGCCTAAGGACACTTCGCCGAGTGAACTTGAGCTTTTAAAAAAGAAATTCGAAAAGAAAAGCAAACCCAAAGTTGACCATACGAAATTCGAAGTCTTGCAAAAGCCGTTTCCGACTCCGCAAGCGGTTACTGCAGCGTGCATATCGTGCCACAACGAGCGCGCCCGCGAAGTAATGGCTTCGAATCACTGGAATTGGGAAGAACCGACATATATCGAAGGACGCGGCATTGTTTACCTCGGCAAAAAGAATGCCGTCAACAACTTCTGCCTCGGCGCCGAAGGCAACGAGCTTGCCTGCGCCAAATGCCACGTCGGTTTGGGCATGACATCGGCAAAAACTTTTAATTATGCTGATTCATTGAATATCGACTGCCTGATTTGCCACGACAACACCGAGACATACGCCAAGGCGCAGGAAAAAGGTGGCGAACCCGACCCGAATCTCGATTTCGCAAATATCGCACAACATGTCGGCAAGCCAAAGCGCTCCAATTGCGGCGTTTGCCACTTCTTTGGCGGCGGAGGAAATAACGTTAAGCACGGTGACCTTGAAAAAGCACAGTTCGACCCGACCCGAGATGTCGATGTCCACATGGCAACAGAAGCAAGTAACCTTAGCTGCATCGATTGCCACGTTACGACAAATCACAACATTAGCGGGCAAATGTATTCACTGGCTTCGATGAACAGAAACCGCGTCATGTGCGAGGATTGTCACACGGAAACGCCCCACAACGACGCCATAATCGACAAACATACTTACAAAGTCTCGTGTCAAACTTGCCATATATCAACCTATGCCAAGGTTAACGCAACAAAAACCTACTGGGATTGGTCTACTGCAGCCCGCTTGAAAGACGGGAAACCATATTCCGAAGAAGACGAAGATGGCAATCACACTTATCTTTCGACAAAAGGCACATTCATATGGGGTAAGAACCTGAAGCCAGAATATGTATGGTTCGACGGCACTGCCTCGCATTATTTAATTGGCGACATTGTTGACGATACTACTAAACCACTTATGCTCAACGAATTTCACGGCGATTACAAGGAAAAAGGCGCAAAAATTATTCCCGTAAAAATAATGAGAACTAAGCAGTGTTTCGACCCAGTAAACAAATTGGTTACCATACCGAAATTATTCTCTCCACGCCCCGGCGAAGGCGCTTTTTGGACTGATTTCAATTGCTTGAAGGCTTTGGAAGTCGGTATGAAGGAAAAAGGTTTGCCATTCAGCGGACAGCTGACTTTTCTTCAAACCGATATGAACTGGCCCATCAACCACATGGTTTCAACCAAAGATAATAGTGTTCAATGCATCGAGTGCCACACAAGCAACAACAGCCGTTTGGCGACACTTACCGATTTCTATATGCCCGGCCGCGACCGCAGCCCCGTCATTGAGATTTTCGGAACAGGATTGCTGCTTTTGAGCATTGCCGGAGTGTTTGCACACGGCGCCATTCGAATTGCTTCACGCAAGAAACATAACCATAAAACAGATGACGAAGGAGGCGAAGATGAAGCATAGAGTTTATATTTACAAATCGTTCGAGCGCTTTTGGCACTGGACACAAGCCGCATTGATTTTCTTCCTTGCACTGACCGGTTTCGAAATTCACGGATCGCTCACGTTTTTCGGCTATAAAAATGCGGTTGAGTATCATAATGTTGCGGCGTATTTATTCATAGCGCTGATAGCCTTTGCAATATTCTGGCATTTCGCGACCGGCGAATGGAAACAATACATTCCAACGGCAAAAAATTTAAAAGCTCAAATTAATTACTATCTGCTTGGAATCTTCCGCAACGAGCCTCATCCAACGAAAAAAGCCGTTCTGAGCAAGCTGAATCCACTCCAAAAGTTAGTTTACTTGGGGTTGAAGGTTCTCGTTATTCCGGTAATGGTGGTTTCGGGATTACTTTATATGTATTACCGTTATCCGCAAGGCGAAACAATCGTCGGACTCGATATTTCCTCGATTGCGCCTTTTGCGCTGCTGCATACATTGGGAGCATTTGTCTTGCTGGCTTTCATTATCGTTCACCTTTATTTGATTACTACCGGCGAAACCATTTCATCGAACCTAAAGGCGATGATTACCGGCTATGAGGAATTGGAAAACGGCGAGGGCGGTGAAGTTACAATTACAAAAGAAATAATTGAAATTTCCGACAATATACATCCAGAGCCTTCTGCGCAATTAATCGAAGATAAAGTTGATGAAAAAGAGCCGGCAATTTCAACCGACGAAACTCAAACGCAATCGCAAAGCAAAGAAATTCAAGAAATAGCCGAAGCTACGCCAACCGAAGAAATTAAAACCAAACCGGAGGTAGAATAATGACTGAGACAAAATATATGAATCCGTATCTTGCCGGATTTTTCCTCGGATTAATCCTATTGGCAACGATTTACATAACCGGTCGCGGGCTTGGAGCCAGCGGCGCAATCAAGAGCGGCGTCGTTGCCGGTGTCGAAGCCATTGCACCTTCTCATGCCGAATCAGCCAAGTTTTATTCAGAATATTTACAGGAACACGAAGGCAGTCCACTGAAAAACTGGCTCGTATTCGAAGTTATCGGCGTCGTTATCGGCGCATTCATTTCGGGCACTATGTCTAAGCGCACGAAGTTCCAATTCGAAAAGTTCGGAAGCTCAACGACCAAGATGCGAGTAATCGGCGCACTTATCGGCGGGGCATTATTCGGCTTCGGCGCACAACTCGGACGCGGCTGCACCAGCGGCGCTGCGCTCAGCGGAATGGCGGTGCTTTCCTTCGGCGGAATCATTACGATGCTGGCGATTTTTGGAGGCGCATACTTGTTTGCGTGGTTTTTCAGAAAATTATGGCTATAAAAGAGGAGAAAAGCAATGGGACCATTAGTACCTGACATAATCGGCAATGATTTGAACTTTATCATTGCAATATTCATCGGCATCGCATTTGGCTATATCCTCGAGCAGGCGGGCTTTTCGACTTCGAAAAAACTTGTCGGGCTGTTTTACGGCTATGATTTCACAGTGTTGCGAGTATTCTTTACCGCCGGCGTTACTGCAATGCTCGGCGTAGTGGCAATGGGACATTTCGGATTGCTCGACCTCAGTTTGATTTACGTCAATCCCACGTTTTTATGGTCGGCAATAGTCGGCGGACTGATTATGGGACTGGGTTTCGTTATCGGCGGCTTTTGCCCGGGAACGAGCGTTTGCGCCGCCGCAATCGGCAAAATCGACGCTATGATTTTCATCGCCGGTTCATTCGCCGGAGTATTCATTTTTGCCGAGGGCTATCCGCTGTTCGAAGGCTTGTATAAAGCAACGCCATGGGGGAATGTAAGAATTTTCGACGTACTCGGCATTTCGCAAGGATTGTTCGCATTTTTGCTTACATTCGTTGCAGTCTTTGCTTTTTGGGCGGTTACGGTTATCGAAAACAAGGTCAACAAGCGTCCGAATCCGAAGCTACGGATGATTCCGGCTTATGTCGCCTTGACTGTAATTGCCATTGTTTTGGGTTTGACTGCTTTTGCCATGCCCGAGCGCAAAGAAGCAATGCTCAAGAAATATGCCGACAATAATTATGTCAATAAACAAACAGTGAAGTTGATGGATAGCGACGAATTGGCATTTATGCTGATGGACGACGATTCTAAGCTTCAAATCCTCGATTTTCGCCCCCAGAGCGATTTCGATTCGCTAAAATTGCCCCATTCACACCATTTCGAATTGCAAAACTTGTTCGAAAAAGAAGCGCACAATTTATTAGTAGTAAAGAATAAGAAAAATGTGTTTATAGGCGCAAACGAAATTGAGTCGAAACGCGCTGCAGCATTGGCTTCCGAGCTTGGCTACGACAATGTTTTTGCTTTAAAAGGCGGAATGGAGGAATTTTTGGCAAATACGGTCAACTATTCTGCCGCTGCGCCTGATAGCTTGGACCACATGGCGTTCGATACTTATCGCTTTCGAATGCAAGCTAAGGCGAAAATTCCCGAACTAATCAAAGAAGCTGCAAAATCTGCCGGCGCTGCAAAATCCGAAAAACCGAAAAGAAAAGCAGCGAT
>CAYLSY010000110.1:0-7903 GCA_964386275.1 uncultured Hyphomicrobiales bacterium | reverse complement strand
TTGTATCTTATAAATTATTTTGATTGTATCTTATAAGATAGATAGAATTCTTTACTATACCCCCAAACAACATACCGATTACATTTCCAATTTACAATTTTATAAATAGCTCTTATATTTATAATTTGTTGTATTCATTATAATTAATTCAAATTTCTCTCAATTCAACGGAAACCGATATGAACACAATTGGTTCTCAGAAAGCGGATTTGCTTGTCGTTGGAGCGGGAATTGCAGGAATTTCGACTGCCGTCGAAGCCGCCGAAACCGGCGCAAGTGTGATTTTAATCGAAAAAAATCCATACGTCGGCGGACGCATTGCTCAGCTAAATGAGTATTTCCCAAAACTCTGCCCACCGACCTGCGGTCTGGAAATCAACCTGCGCCGTATGCGCGACAGCCAAAACATCAAACTTATTACGCTTGCCGAAGTCATTGAAATCAAAGGCAAAGCTCCCGAATACCGAATCAAAATCAAGCAAAAACCACGTAAAATAAACAACCGCTGCACTTCCTGCGGTGATTGCGTAAGCGTTTGTCCCGTAGAGCGTTCCAACGATTTCAACTTCGGTCTGGACAAAACCAAAGCCGTTTATAGCTGGTACGAAAACGCCTATCCACAAAAATTCGTCATCGACGCTGATGTCTGCCTCGGCGCTAAGTGCAACGCCTGCGTAACTGCCTGCAAATATGATGCAATAAGCCTCGACCAAACAGCCGAAACCTTGGAAATCGAAGCCAAAGCCATCGTTTGGGCAACCGGCTGGCTACCTTATGATGCAAAAAAACTTGAGCGGCTCGGCTTCGGCAAATATGAAGCGGTCGTAACCAATATGCAACTCGAACGCTTAGCCTCGCCGACCGGTCCTACAGGCGGCAAAATTGAGATTAAATCATTGAAAAACGGAATTAATAAAGTAGCATTTGTGCAATGTGCCGGCTCGCGCGACGAAAACCACTTGGATTACTGTTCTTCGGTCTGCTGCTTGGCGACAATTAAACAAGCTCGCTATATACGCGAGCAATTGCCCGAAGCCGAAATACATATATTTTACATAGATATACGCACGCCGGGACTGCTCGAAGACTTTTATTCGGCAGTCAAAGACGATTCAAAAATCATTTTCCATCGCGGCAAGGGCGCGCGCGTTTTCGATAACAATGGATGCCTCGTACTCGAAGCCGAAGACACGATGAACGGCACGCTCACCCAATCGGAATTCGATATGATTGTGCTGGCAACCGGAATGCAGCCCATGCCGCTTGGCAACGCTTTCCCGGACAAAACCAAGCTCGATTCGAGCGGATTTGTCATAAGCGAAGGCGATACTATTGGCGCCGGCGTTTGCTCGGCTCCGAAAGACGTTGCCGGATGCGTGCAAGAATCCACCGGAGCGGCTATGAAGGCTATTCAAATTATCAAGGGAGGGAAATAACATGGCAGCAGAATCAAAAATTGGCGTTTATATTTGCTCCGGCTGCTCGATTGGCGAAGCTGTCGATTGTGCGGCGCTCGAAAAAGCCGTAGTTGAAAACCACTCCCCAGCCGTTTGCCGCATTGGTTCGGCGCTTTGCGACGAAAAGCAATGCGCCGCAATTAAGGCTGATATTGAATCGGGCGCGGTGGACAAAGTCGTCGTTGCGGCTTGCTCGTTCCGCTATATGACAGATGTGTTCCGCTTCGGCGAAGAAGTCATTTGCGAGCGCGTCAGCCTTCGAGAACTCGTCGCATGGACTCATAAACCGCACGATTTGCATACCGAAAAGCTCGCGCTTGACTACACGACAATGGGTATAGTCAAAGCGGACAAATCGACTGCCCCGAAGGCAAATGCACTAGATATTTGCGATACCACGCTCGTTGTCGGCGGCGGCGTAACGGGTCTGAACGCCGCTTTGGCGGTGGCTCAAGCCGGTTATCCCGTAATTTTAACTGAAAAGGAAAATGAACTCGGCGGCTTTTTTGCCAAATTATATAAAATTACGAAATCGAACAAGCCGCATCCGGACATGTTCTCAAACGACGCTCAGGCATTGATTGCACAAGTCGAAAATCATCCGAAGATTCAAGTTTTGAAAAATTGCCTGATTGATAAAATTTCCGGTCAACCCGGTCAGTTCAACGTTAAAGCCACATCAGCAGGAAAAGAATTGAATTTCATGGCTGGGGCAATAATTCAGGCTTCGGGCTGGCGACCTTATGACGCAAAGAAACTCGGACATTTAGGCTACGGAGCTTCGCCAGATGTCGTTACGAATGTTGAAATGGAAGAATTGGCAAAAGCGCCTCAAATATTGAAGCCTTCGAATGGAAAACCAGTTAAAAATGTAGTGTTCATCCAATGTGCCGGCTCGCGCGACCCCGAGCGTTTGCCCTATTGCTCGGCAATGTGCTGCACGGCGAGCTTGAAGCAGGCGATGTATGTCCGCGAAAAGAATCCCGACGCCAATATCTATGTAATTTATAAAGACATGCGGACTCCGTCGCGCAGCGAAATATTTTATAAACGAGTTCAAAACGAAGATAATATATTCCTCAGCAAAGGTGAAATATCGCTGGTCGAGCCGCTCAACGGCGGACTTGCAGTCGATGTTGATGACACTTTCGTCGGAAAACAAATCAGATTGGAAGCAGATTTGGTAGTTTTGGCAACCGGTATGGTGCCTTCGACGCTCGTCGAAGAAGATGCCGAAGCTGCCGGCGAGACTGAAGGCGGCAAGAAAATGGCTGAAGCAGCCGAAGCCGGAGCGCAAATCCTTAATTTAACATATCGTCAAGGCACTGATTTGCCGACTCTTAAATACGGTTTCCCGGATTCGCATTATATTTGCTTCCCTTATGAAACCCGCCGCACCGGTATTTATGCGGCAGGTGCGACCCGCTCGCCGATGGATGCCGTACAAGCCGCTAACGACGCTCGAGGCGCCGCTTTGAAGGCTATTCAATTGCTCGAGAGCATTCGCAAGGGCATCGCCGTTCATCCGCGTTCGGGCGATGCGACTTTCCCCGACTTTTTCTTGCAACGCTGCACCCAGTGCAAACGATGTACGGAAGAATGTCCTTTCGGCACGCTCGACGAAGATGCAAAAGGCACTCCGCTTCCGAATCCGAATCGCTGCCGTCGCTGCGGTATCTGCATGGGGGCATGTCCCGAGCGAATCATCAGCTTTGCAAACTATTCGGTGCAAATCACATCGGCTGTAATCAAGTCGATTTCTATTCCGACGGAAGAGGAAGACGGCGAAGCAACCCCGCGCATACTTGCGTTTATGTGTGAGAACGACGCCTATCCGTCGCTCGACATCGTCGCCAAAAAGCGCATTCAGCTTACACCGCATATTCGAGTAATTCCCGTTCGATGCTTGGGTTCTGTTTCGACGAGCTGGATTGCCGACGCTCTTTCAGCTGGATTCGACGGCGTTCTACTAATCGGTTGCAAATACGGCGACGATTATCAATGCCACTTCATTCGCGGTAGCGAGCTGGCGAATAAACGCATGGAAAACGTGCAAGAAAAACTGAAACAGCTTGTACTCGAGCCGGAACGCGTTGAAATACACACGCTATCGATTGACGAATTCGACAGAATACCCGATATAATGAATAAATTTGCCGATGTAATCGAAAACATCGGTCCCAACCCATATAAAGAAATGTAGTGGCTATTGCCACAAGAAATACATGAACCTCCCCTACCCCTCCTTAGTAATGAGGGGAAAATTTAGAGCAAAGCGGAAAATTGGGGTGGTTCATATCTTTCAGCAAATAAGTCATTCTATTGAACATATTATGTAAATGAAATAGTATAAAAAAAATTAATTTTTCCTTATTGTAAAAGGAAGTAAAATAAAATGGCAACAAAAGATACATTACAAGATAAAATCGCATCCTGCAAAACGGCTTACGATTTCATCGCATTAGCAAAAGAAGCCCTTGCTGCTCCCGCCGATGAAGCATTTGCCAAGGAAATGCTTTCTAAAGCCGAGGCGCTTTGCTCTATGCCCCTTGAATATATTGCTTTGGGCGATGTTTACGCAATTGACTTGAATGACCCCGATTCCGCCGAAGAATTCTACGAAGAAGCCGAAGATAATTGCTTCGAGCCGGCTGAAACCTGCGCTCTGGCACGTTCTTACGCTATAGGAATGAAGGACAAAGCGAAGGCTGCGGAATTGCTCAAAGATGCCGCAAAATCTGCAAAGAAACCCGCGGAATTGCTTGCAATTTCGAAACTTGCAGGTTCTGAGCTTGGTGATGAAGCTCTTGCCAAAGAAATGCTCGGCAAGGTTGCTGCGCAATGCAAAACTGTTGAAGATTACACCAAAATAGCTACCACGCTGATTAACGAAGTAAAAGATTTCGAATCGGCAAAAGTTCTGATGAAGAAGGCAGAAAACTCAGTTGACGGCGTTGAAGATACCGTGGCGTTTGCCGAAGCGCTGGTAACGCTGTTCGACGACAAGAAATGGGCTGCATCGCTGCTCGAAGACGTCGAAGACGATGCTAAGTTCACGAGTGAATTCGTTAGATTGGCAATTGGTTTCAAGAAATTTGCCGATGATGAAGATAAAGCAAAAGAAATGCTTGATTCGGCGCAGCAATTTGCGTCAAAAGGTATGGATTATATCGATTTGGCTAAGGGCGTATGGAATCTTTTCCGCGACAAAGCCGCTTCGGCAAAGCATTTCGAAAAAGCGCTGCCGGATTTGCCTGACAGAAACTCAATAGTCGATAATGCCAAATTAGTTGTAGAATATCTTGGCGATTTGGCGGTAGCAGAAAAATATATGCTTCGCGCCGAAGAGAAATGCTTATCGTCTAAAGATTTAGTCGAACTTTCGGCGACAACTGTCGATTTATTTAAAAACACAAAGCTTGCCGTCGACATCCTTTCCCGCAGCGAAGCCAAATTCGATGCTTTGCAAGACTTAATGACGATTGCAGCGGGCGTTATTACCGTTACAAATGATAAAGCCGTAGCCGAGCGCGTGTATCGCAAGGCATTTGGGGCAGTGAACAGCTTTTCCGGCTATATCGATTTGTTGAACGAAACCGGTCCGAAGCTCGAAAACATGGCGTTCGCGCTCGAAATTCTCGAAAAGTGCTACGGAAGCTGTTTTGCAAGCGGCGAATATATAACAGTCGCCGAAAAAGCCATTTCGATAGTCGGCAACAAGGAATTGTGCGAAAAAGCGGCGCTTTCCGCCGAAGATTCCGTCGTTAATTTGAAAGAAATGGAAACCGTCTGCGATTTCGTCAAGAAGAATTTTCCAGAAAACACAGAATGGAACGAGCGAGTCGATACGAAACTCGCCAAACGTCGTGATAAACAAACAGTTTATGACGATTTCCAAAAGAAAGAAAACAGCGCAAAAACTCCTAAAGAGCTTATTACGCTTGCTTACGCAATTGATAAGGACTTGGAGGATAAATATTACATCCGCAAGATTTTGAAGAAAGCCGAATCGCTGCTTGCCGACTACGTTTTTGCAGTTACGAACTATCGCAAGCTGGTCGTTGCTATCAACGAATTGCTCGGCGATAAAAATTGGATTGTCGAGGTTTATGATTTCATGGCTGCATCGAAACTGCAGTTCCCGTTTGAGTTGGAAGCCATAGCCGCAGGCGCTTTGGAAGACATAGCCGACAAGCAGGTATCCATTACAAAACTTACGGCTTACGTCGCTCAATTCGAAAAGCAAATCGATGCCAAAGGCAAAGCTGCCGCCGGAGATTACCTGAAACTTGCTCTTATTGTGAAAAATTATCTGCAAAACGGTGAAAAAGCAAACGAACTGCTAAAAAAAGCCGAAACCGTTTTCAACTCCTGCTATGATGCAGCGGCGGCGGCTGTGGCGGCATTCAAGCTGGGCGCTCAAAGTCAGGGCGAAAGCTTTATTGCGCGAGCATTCGATATGAGCGATAGCGTTAAGGATTCCATATCGACAGCTGCTTATTTAAAGAACGAGGGCGCTCCGGTAGAGGCTTTCCGGTCGCAGTTCAAGTCGTCATGCAAGAAAGGCGGCGCTTTCATCGATAAACTCGCAGCAGCAGAAGCGCTTATTGATATTTTCAACGATAAATCAGCCGCCATAAAGTATTTTGACGACATCGCCTCGCAAGTTAAGTCCGATGCCGAAAAAGAGCTGCTGGCTGAAAGCAGGAATGCGAAGGTGG
The DNA here is from genome assembly GCA_964386275.1 of uncultured Hyphomicrobiales bacterium. Classification (GTDB taxonomy): domain Bacteria; phylum Bacteroidota; class Ignavibacteria; order Kapaibacteriales; family UBA2268; genus CAYLSY01. The sequence continues at coordinate 1,725 of CAYLSY010000110.1, read as the reverse complement.
AAAGGAAGTATTGGTAGAAGTTATTAATAATAAATTATGAATTATAAGATTATGAGATATTAAGAGATAGAGACGATTGCGGCGATTATTTTTAAAGAATCCAGAAGTGAAAAGCTTCCGGATTCTTTGCGTTAAAGCTCTCATCACCCCACAAACGGCGCCAAATGTGCCGCGTCGGTGAAATGCACAATTACTTTGTCATCGACTAGTTCGCGAACGGCTTGTTTGGCTGCGTCGAGCGGTATTTTATGCCGGAAGGCGAAATGCCACAAATCAATCGGCGCAAGTGAAATTTCGAGCGCAAGCAGCTGCGCCGTCGTCAGCGGTTCTTTGGCGATGAAGCGCTCCTTAACCGATTCGAGGAAGAGCTGGGCGTGTTCGGGCAGGAAAAAATCTTTGGTGAAGTAATAATTATCATTTTCGAGTAAATCGCAAATCGGAAAGCCGCGGCTTTGGTCGAGCAGCGACGGCAAAAACGACATACCGATTAGATAGGGCGGCATATGCTCGTCGAGCCAGAGGTCGTTCCAAACGGCAATATCCTCCGTTTTAAGCCATTCGAAGAAGTTCAATTCGTATTGAGGCAAAAACATCATGACGCTGCTTGCGTATTTTTCGGCAAGGTATTCTGCCTGAGTCTTGTCGATATTCGCAAAAACTTCGTTCGGAAAATCGACGTAGCCTTGCTTATCTATTTGTGCATCGCATAATGCGGTAATTTCTGTATTAGTCATAACTATTATGGATTAGAACCGAATCTAACGTTGGCGTTGATTCCGTATTTTGAAATTTGTTTTACGAGAGCTTCGAGTGAATTCAAAGTTGAATCGACTCTGCCGGCAAACTTTTTATCATAAAGCAGGCGCCAAGCAAGGCTTTCCGAGCCGTCGAACTTAGTTACCATTGCGTTCAATTCGCCGAGCAGCTTGCGGGCGTCTGCAATTGCCTCGTTAGCTTGAGCCAAAGTTGTTTTCACTTGCGGCATAGTTTCTTCGGCAGTGTTGACGATTGAAGTGATTCCGGGTTCCAATTTCGAATAAGTATTTTTTAATTCCTTGGAAAGCGTTTCAAGATTTGCAATAATGGCATTTATTTTGCCTGCATTTTGCGAAATAACAGCTTCGAGATTATTTGTAATACTGCTAGCGTTTTCGACGGTATTTTTGATTTGAGCAATCATTGCCTTGTCCGAAAGCAGATTGTTTGCAGATGTTAATGTGGTGTCGAGTTTTTGCAGCAACATCGACACATCTCCCGAAAGCGAACCAGCGATATTTATTAAGTCGCCGATGTCAGGGGCTGTTCGTCCTGCAATCTCAACGTTTGGGTTGAAAGACTCAGAAGAAGCCCCAGGGGAAATTTCAATTTTCTTGCCGCCGGTGATTTCGAGAATAGCAATTTGGGCGGTAATATCCTTCCGGAAATCATTGATATTGTCGATATATGCTGTAATCAAAACAGAGCCGTTATCGTTTCGGACTGATTCAACCGAGCCGCGCTTGACTCCGTTGACAAACACCGGAGCGGTTGGCTGAATACCGCCGGAATTAGGGAAACGAAGTGTAATTTTTTGTTCGTGACCGCCAACGTTGTAGTTTTTAGCAAGAGTGATTGCGATAATAAAAATTAATATTCCGGTAACGGCAACAATTCCAACTTTTAATTCAAGCGCCCTGTGTTTATTCATTCTCGGATTTCTCTATTATAAAGAAAAATGAAATAATT
>CAYLSY010000109.1:0-8055 GCA_964386275.1 uncultured Hyphomicrobiales bacterium | reverse complement strand
TTTTATGGAAAATGAGATAGATTTATTTGAAACACCTAATTTTGAAGATTTTAAAAATGAAAATGGGATGCCATATTGGTGGGCTTCAGATTTAATGATTATGCTCGGTTATAAAGAAATGAGTTCATTTCGCAAAGTAATTGATAGAGCTACAAAGGTATTTGTCTCATTAGGTATCCCGCATTATGAAAATATTATTGCCGAGAAAAGACTATTAAATAATAGAGAACAGCAAGACTTTAAACTTACTCGATTTGCGAGTTATATAGCTGTAATGAATGCTGATTCAAAAAAAGTTGAGGTCGCTAAAGCTCAAGTTTATTTTGCACAACAAACAAGAAAATTTGAGTTGTTTGTTCAAAATAATAATGAATTAGACCGTATTGTTTTTAGAGATGAACTCTCCGATGGAAATAAATCCTTAGCTTCGGTTGCAAAACAATCAGGTGTTGCTGACTATGCTAAATTTCAGAATGCGGGTTATCTCGGTATGTACAATATGTATAACTGGCAATTAGCCAGTAAAAGAGGTATAAAAAGTGGAAAATTATTAGAACATATGGGTAGAACAGAGCTTGCTGCAAACTTATTCAGGGTAACACAGACTGAAGAACGAATAAAGAGTCAAAAGATTATAGGACAAGACAATCTTGAACAAACACATTTTCAAGTAGGAAAAGAAATTCGTGAAATGATAAAAAAGAACGTAGGAAAGAATCCGGAAAATTTACCTCAAGAAAAGGAAATTCCAACTATTAAAAAAGAACTTAAAAAAGGGTATAGAAAAATGTTGGAAGATGAAAAAGCAAACGATTAATTTAGCATTTTCCATGAAAAACTTGATATCAAGTAAAAAGCCTTCCCGAACCGTTCCGAGAAGGCTTTTTTAATTATCCGCGAAATCCATTAATCCGCTAAATCCGCGTTCAATACTCCGGCGGCAGCTCCTGAACCTGCTCGTAGGTGAAGACCGGTCCATCCTTGCAGACGTAATAAGGTCCCACCGAGCAATGTCCGCACTTGCCGATGCCGCATTTCATGCGGTTTTCGAGCGTCGTAAAGATGTCGCCTTTCTTGAAGCCGAGTTCTTCCAAAACCGGCATCGTCAGCTTAATCATAATCGGAGGCCCACAGACAATGGCAATGGTATTATCGGCAGAGGGAGCGGCAGCTTTCAGCACATGCGGCACAAAACCGACTTCGCCCTTCCAGTCCGGCGTTTCGCCGCCCGGGTCGACAGTTTGCAACAATTTTACATCGGGACGGTTTGCCCACTCTTCGAGTTCGTATTTATAGACTAAATCGGCGACGGTGCGTGCGCCATAGACGATTGTAACGTCTTTGTACTTGTCGCGTTCGTCGAGCGCAGTCCAAATCACGCAGCGCATCGGTGGCAGCGCAATTCCTCCGGCGATAAACAGCAGGTTTTTGCCGCGCCAATCATCCATCGGAAACTTGTTACCGTAAGGTCCGCGAAAGCCGATGATTGAACCTTCTTCGCACTTCGATAGCGCCGACGTTACGCGGCCGGCTTGTCGGTATGTGCATTCGATATAGCCTTTGCGGGTCGAGGGCGAGGCAATGCAAAACGTCGATTCGCCTTCGCCGAAAACCGAGTACTCGCCGAATTGTCCGGCTTCGAACGTAAAATTCGCCTCATCGTCGGGATTGACGAATTTAAGCAAAAAAGTCTTCGTAAATGGCGCTTCGTCGGTTATTTTCTCGATGCGCATCAAGTATGGTAAATACATGTTTTTCGTTTCCATTATGCCATCTCCCCAATACTTAAAATATGCTCGACAATATTCATCTGAGCAGGGCAAATCCGAGCGCAACGGCCGCAGCCGACGCAGCTGAGCATACCCAAGGTTTCCTTTGTATATTCAAATTTATGCTTCATTCGCTGTCGCCAGCGTTCGCTTTGCACGTGGCGCGGGTTATGACCCGAAGCGTGCAGTGTGAAAAGCCCAATAGCACATGTATCCCAACAGCGGACACGCGCTCCGCCAAGGTTTGTGCCTTCGTCTTGGATATCGAAGCAAGAGCAGGTGGGGCATACGTAAGCGCATGCACCGCACGAAAGGCACGCTAGCGATTGTTCGAGCCAGATTGGGCTATCGAAAAACGAGTCGATTTTTTTGTAAATCGAGTCGGCATTGAAAAGCTCGGCGACCTTTGCCAGATGCGGAGTTTTGTCGATTGTTTGCGAGTTTTCCAAAAGCGATGCTGCCGCTTCAATTGTTTTTGCGCCTTTATCGGTTAAAACTTCGACGTAGTATTTATCGCCGATGTCGGTAAAAGCAATGTCTGCGCCACGAGTCGAACCGGGGTTCAATCCGACCGACGTGCAGAAGCAGTATTCATCAGCTTCCTTGCAGCTCAAGGAAATGATTGTCAGATTTTCCTTCCTTTTTTGAAAATGAACGTCGGGATTTTCCTTCAAAAAGAATGCGCTCATATACTCAAAGCCTGCCGCATCGCAAGGACGGATGCCGAATGCGACGATTTCGCCTTCGTGCGGCGCAACGTCTTCAAGCTCGGGCGCGCCTTGTTTGAATGTATATTTGAAAAGCTCTTCGCAACGCGGAAAAACGAGATTCTTTGCCGACATTGCCGTTTGAACATAGTCCAGTTCCACTTTTCCGAAATCCGTCAGGCGGGCGAAATAGAACTTTTCGCCACGGCGGCGGGGCGCAACAATGGTTTTGCCCTTGCCCGCAAGCGCTTCGAAAAAAGCGGCGAGTTTATTTTTATTTAATGTTTTTTGTTCCATTTTCGCTTACCTTATGAAATTTTCTTTATCGTCAACTTTAAATGTGGAGAGCGCATAATCGGCATCAGCCTTCATTCCTGCGCGGGCGCCGAAATCTTCGGCAACTTCCATAGCCAAGCGCATATTCAGCAATCCGAGCGGAATATCAACGGGACAAGCTCGCGAGCATTCGCCGCAGCCTACGCAGCGTCCCGCCAAGTGCATCGAGCGAACGATTTGCCATTCCAAATTGCCGAGTACAGTTGGAACGGTCGAAATCCACTGCGGCTGGTTGTTTTCGACAATGCACTTTGTGCAGTAGCACATTGGACATGCCGAACGACAAGCATAGCACTTGATGCAATTCGATAGCTCTTCCGTCCAAAACGCCATACGCTCCGAAAGCGGCATATTCATAATTTGCTCGTATCGAGCTTTTACCGGAGGAGGCGGCGGTTGAATTTTATCGGCAACATAGCCTTCGATTTCCTTGAAATTCTCGAATTCGATTACTTTTCCATCGGGCGCAATAGTCAAAATGCGCAAATCGCCTTCCTTGATTTGATGCTCCGAAGCAAGTTGCAAAATCGTCCTGAGCGCCGGAACATTAGCCATGACGCCGATTTTTTCGAAGCGTTTGACTTCTGGTTTATGGAAATATGTGATTAGGTTTTGCTTGCAACGCTCGTCGAAAATCAGTTTATCGATATTAGCGGCGGATTGAAGGAAAGCCGCTCGCGGAACACCTCCGAAACCCTCGCGGTAGCCGATAAACAGTTTGATTTCGCCCTTGTCGAAGAGCTGCTTGACGTATTCGCCTACGGTTTTTGCATTATGAAGCTCTGGCATTATCCACCTCCACAATTGCTCCCATACCTAATTTCGTTAATTTAACGTAATCCTTATATGGACCCTTTGCTTTGATTTCTTTTGTAAAATCATTGACCAGCGCAGCCCATTTTGCTCCTTCGGCAGCCGACACCCATGAAAAACATATACGCTCGGTATCGATGCCGAGCATATCAAGCAGCGCTCGAAACGACATCCAGCGGCGGCGGGCATGAAAATTGCCCGACGTATAGTGGCAATCGTTCGGATGACAGCCCGAAACGATGACGCCGTCGGCACCCGAGGCGAATGCCTTGAGCAGCAGCATGAAATCAATGCGTCCGGTGCAAGGGAAGCGCACTATTCGGACGTTCGGGGCATACTTTATGCGGCTAGTACCCGCCAAATCGGCGCCGGCGTAAGTACACCAGTTACAAACAAATGCGATTATTCTTGGTTCATACTCCGGCATATTCAGCCCTCCTCGTATTTTGTAATGGTTCATTCATAAAAGCCAAAGCGTCTTGATTTAAAAGCGCCATAACTTCGGCATAAACTTGGCTGTGGGTGTATCCTTCGAGGTCAATAGACTTCGAGCGACACAAAGCGACGCATGTGCCGCAGCCTTGGCACAGCCCGGGATTGATTTTAGCGACAGTCTTGATTAGCGAGCCGTCGCGTGCGCGAATTTCTTCGGTTTCTATTGCCAAATAAGGACATACGGACTGGCAAAGGAAGCAGCCGACGCATGTCGAATACACAGGCGGAGCAGTACGATTGACAACAGCGACGATTGGCTCGCGGGTCAATTCCGACTGCGAAAACAAAGCGCATACCTTAGCCGCTGCGCCGGATGCCTGCGAAACCGACTCGGGAATGTCGCGCGGGGCTTGGCATGCGCCAGCCAGCATGATTCCGGCTGTATTGGTCTCGACCGGTTTCAACTTCGGATGCGCCTCGGCAAAGAAGTGATAAGGGTCATAGCTGATGTGCATTTTTTGGGCAATTTGCTCGGCGTCGTCGTGCGCCACCACAGCAGTTGCAAGCACAACCATGTCGGCTTCAATTTCAACCGGCATCGAATTGAGCAGCGTATCGACACCCTTGACAATCAGCTTCCCGTTACGCTCGTAAATTTTAGAAACGCGCCCGCGAATATAGTTCACGTCGTCTTCTTCGATTGCGCGGCGGACGAATTCTTCATACATTTTGCCGCCGGCGCGGATGTCCATATAAAACACATGCGCCGAACCGTGATGCACCTTGTGCTTATAGAGCATGGCGTGTTTTGCGGTGTACATGCAGCAGATTTTCGAGCAATACTCAATTCCCTTAGCCGGGTCACGAGAGCCAGCGCATGCAATAAACACAACGTTTTCCGGCACTTTGCCGTCCGACGGACGACGTATTTCGCCCAATGTCGGACCCGATGCCGACGCCAAACGCTCGAACTGCAAACCGTCGATGACGTCTTTGTAGCGTCCATAGCCGTATTCGGGGAAGAAGTCCGTATGCTTGATTGTAAAGCCCGTAGCGGCGACGATTGCGCCGACCTGCTCTGTCAATATTTCATCAGGCTTGTCGAAAACGATGGCGCCGGCAGGACATGCCGATTGGCAAATTTTGCATTTACCTTTTATGTAATAAGTGCAGTAGCGCTTGTCGATTACGGGTTTGTTCGGCACGGCTTGCGGGAACGGCACGTAAACCGCGGGGCGTTTGCTTAAGCCTGCATTGAACTCATCGGGAATTTTCTTAATCGGACATTTTTCCGAGCAGATGCCGCAGCCGGTGCAGAGTTTCTCGTCAATCGACTTGGCTTTCTTGCGTATTTTTACAATAAAATTGCCAATGAAGCCCTCGACGCTTTCCAATTCGGAGTAGGTATGCAGCGTGATGTTCGGATGCTGCGCCACTTCGACCATTCGAGGCGTCAATATGCACTGCGAGCAGTCGAGCGTTGGAAAAGTTTCCGATAGCTGCGCCATATGTCCGCCGATTGACGGGTCTTTTTCGACCATGATGACTTTATAGCCCGAGTTCGCTATGTCGAGCGCCGCTTGGATACCGGCGATTCCGCCTCCAAGCACCAGCGCGGTGCGGGTTACAGGCACTTTAATTGGAAAAAGCGGACGGTTGCGCTTCACTTTTTCGGTCAAAACATAAACCATTTCTGCGGCTTTTTCCGTAGTAATGTCGTTTTTGGGGTGAACCCACGAGCAATGCTCGCGCAGGTTCGCCATTTCGCATAAGTAAGGATTGACGCCCGATTCGGCGGTAACGCGCCGGAAAGTCGGCTCATGCATACGCGGCGAGCAAGCTGCGACGACCACCCCGTCAAGCTTATGCTGCTTGATAGCTTCGCGAATCATGTTCTGACCCGGGTCGCTGCACATATATTTATAATCGACACTGTGGACAACTCCGGGGTAGTGCGATGCGATTTCGGCAACCTTGGCGCAATCGACCGTGGCGCCGATGTTTTCGCCGCAGTGGCAAACAAATACTCCTATTCTTGACATTTATGCCTCCACCTTTTCTTTTACCACTGTTTGTTTAGCCGGAGCTTCGATTTTGACGGCATTACCGGCAGGCAACAGCAAACGGTCGATACCGAGCGCTTTTTCGCTCAAACCGATAGCCAGTCCAATTACCTGAGTAATAAATAATGCCGGTACCTTGGAATCGCGTTGCAAATACTCGTTGATTTCCGGACGGCGCATGTCGAGGTTCGATTGGCACATCGGGCAAGCGACGACTATTGCGTCGGCGCCGCGCGATTCGGCGTCATAAACGATTTTGCCGCTCAATTTAGCCACAATATCCGTTTCCGATACCGACAAACCCGCTCCGCAGCATTCCGTTTTATAGCCCCAATCAAGAGGTTTTGCGCCTATTGCTTTCATTGCGGTTTCCATTTGCTGCGGGTCTTCGCATCGCTCTTCGTTCAATAGTTTAGGCGGACGAACAAGCAGACAGCCGTAATAGCACGCAAGCGTCTTGTTGAACGGCTTGACGACTTTTTCTTTTAATGTCGGTAAAATATGCTTTTCAATGAATTCGAGTACAGAAACCGGTCGAACGCTGCCGCTATAGGGCATTTCGATGATGTCGGGAATTTGCGTGCGCAAATGCTCGTCCTTTTTAATTTCGTCCCTTGCTGTAACCAACCGGCTGAAGCAAGCGGCGCATGGCACAAGCACTTCCTCGAAGCCTTGAGCCTCTGCCAGCGCAAGTATGCGGGCAGGCAGTGCTATTGATAGCAAATGGTTCATGGAATGTGCAGCGGTCGCGCCGCAGCAGTTCCAATCGTCGATTTCGACTATTTCGATTCCGAAAGCCTTTGCCACAGCCAATAGCGATTCTTCATATTCAATTCCGGTGCCATGAAGCGAGCATCCGGGGAAATAACCTATTTTCATTTTGCCTCCTTTGCCGCTTCGGCTTTATCAAACATGCGCTTGATAGCCGCTTTGTTTTTGATTGTGTGAGGCAGCAGCTTTAACTTGCCTTTTGCCAATAGTTTCGGAGCGTTTGTAACGTCCTGAAGCAGTTTTCCTGTTCGCATTTTATAGCCAACGATGAGTCCGACTTCATACGAACGACCAGTAGCCTTGATAGTCGCCAGAAAAGCGTTGTGGAATGCGACGATTTTGCGTGCGTCGGGATGAATCATGCCGCAGCGGAGCGATTCCGAGCGGAGAAAGTCCATGATGCGGGCAAAATCGACTTCCTTTGGGCAGCGCGTAGTGCATGTTTCGCACGAAAGGCAGAGCCAGATAGCCTTTGAACGCAGAACTCGCTCCTCCAAATCTGGGAAACCGAGTTGGAGCATACGCAAAATCTGGTTCGGGGCATAATCGAACTCTTCTGCCAAGGGGCAGCCGGCGGCGCATTTGCCGCACTGGTAGCAAAGTTCGACCCTTTCGCCCGTTGCCTCGAGCGCCTTGCTTTTCAGGGTTTGCCGTAATGGTTCAACTGTTGAATGGTGCATCAGTATTACCTACAGTTAATTAATTAGTTAATTATTTAATCTACAATTACTTAAAGCGTGCCAAAAGCGCCTGTCTATAATTAAATATAACCTTCCGAAAGCATTGAGCTTTCAGAAGGTTATCAATGGAGTCGGCTTATAAATTTATGCAATTTAAAAGATTTTCCTTTTTCCAATCTCTTCGGGCTAACCAATTTTGCAATTATTTAATTGCTGTATTCAATCGGTTTTTTTTCATTTTTCAATTTTTTCTTTAAAAGTTCTTTTTTATTTTTTTCTTTTATTGATTCTTTTAATTTTTGTTTTTCAATTTTTTCTTTCTCAGTTTTAAATTTTTCTTCAATAAATGAAAGTTCATTTTTGACCTTTGTAAGTTCTTTATTATAATCTTTAATATCATTAGACGTATCTTTTAATGATAAAACATTTCCACATTCATTACAAGTAAAATTATTAATCAAATATTTTTCTTCATTAAATT
>CAYLSY010000108.1:0-8059 GCA_964386275.1 uncultured Hyphomicrobiales bacterium | reverse complement strand
TTGAAAGCGGAAACAGCTCAAACGCCCAACTTTTTTGAAATTCAAAAAGCTTACAAAGAATACTTCGACCAAGTAAAGACAGAAAGAAAATCCGGCTGGAAACAATTCAAGCGTTGGGAGAATTTTTGGAAGCCAAGAGTCAACCCCGATGGCACATTTCCCGATATGAAAACAGTAGCCGAAGCTTTCAATTCGGTTTATAAATTAAAACCTAAGGGCAGCATAACTGAACCGCTTTATCCTTGGACTGCCATAGGTCCTGATATTGTTCCCGAAGGCATTAACGGAGTTCGTTCACAAGGTATCGGCAGAGTCAACGTTGTCAGGTTCCATCCAACTGACCAAAATATTATCTGGGCAGGCTCGGCATCAGGCGGAGTATGGAAGACAACCAATAAAGGTCAAACATGGAGCGTTTATCCCTTTACTGAATACTTATCCTTGGGTGTCTCGGATATTGCGATTGCGCCGAGCAATCCTAATGTTATTTATGTTGCCACAGGCGATGTCGAACCAGCAGCACATCAACCGTTTTATACAATCGGATTAATAAAAACAACCGATGGCGGAGCTACATGGAATATAACCAAACTTTCCTATACCCAGAACCAGCAAATCAGAATCGGAAGAGTCTTGGTTCATCCTGAAGACCCAAATATTGTTATAGTCGGAGGCAGCAACGGAGTATTTAAAAGCACCGACGGCGGCGAATCTTGGAGCACTTGGCTGACTAATTTGTTCATAAGGGATTTGAAATTCAAACCGAACGACTATAATACTATTTATGCCTCAACATTCAGTTGGTACGGCACTAATTATATATATAGAACAAATGATTTGTGTAGCACATGGAAGCAAGTTAAATCGGTTTCCGGCACTGTCCGTATTGCATTGGCAGTAACACCAGCAAACCCTGATATTATTTATGCAGTGTGCGCCAGCAATAACAATCGCTCGTTTAAAAGTTTTATCTATTCTTCCGATGCAGGCGAGACTTGGGAGGAATTATCCAATACATCTTCAACCGGAAACATACTCGGCAGGGACTACGGGACAGGCAGCGATGAAACAGTCGGTCAGGGAGAATATGATTTAGCAATTGCGGCATCGCCATTAGACGAATCAAATGTATATGTTGGAGGTATTAATATTTGGGAATCGATAGATTACGGATTATCATTTAGTTTAAATACTCATTGGGAAGGTAGTTACGGTAAACCATTCGTACATGCGGACATACACGATTTGGCATATCAACCCGGTTCAAACTTGCTTTATGCAGGTTGCGACGGTGGAATATATGTTCGTTCAGCCTCTGGAGCCACATGGACGGACATCACCAAAACCATGTCAATTACTCAATTCTACAAATTGAGCATCTCGCAAGACGGCAGCAGAATAATTGCCGGAAGCCAAGACAACGGCACAAGCCTTTTTAAAAATAACAAATGGTATCATGTGCTTGCTGGCGACGGAATGGCTTGCCAAATCGACCCGATAAATCCCGACAGGATGTATGGTTCGTTGTATTATGGAGCTTTTCATAAATCGACAAACGGTGGTTCGTCGTTTTCGAGCATGCTTAGCAATTATACGACCGGCGAATCGGGCGACTGGGTTGCTCCGCTAGTGCTTAACCCATTAAAGCCTTCGACTTTATATGCAGGATATGAAAATGTTTGGAGAAGTCAGAACTACGGAAGCACTTGGGCTAAGATTTCCTCTTTCGGAGTTAGCGGAGTTGAGTTAAAATCAATAGCTGTTTCGGCTAAAGATACAAATTATATTTATGCAGCAACTTCGAACAAGCTCTATCGCTCATCAAATGGAGGCACATCGTGGGATATGATTTATCAAGCATCATATTCAATTACATATATCGCAATCGACGAGAATAATCCTCAAAGGGTTTGGGTTTCTTTATCTGGTTTTTCTGCCGGTAACAAGGTTATGGAATATGACGGAACAACTTGGACAAATATTAGTGGAAACCTACCGAATGTGCCGGTTAATTGCATTATTTATCAAAATGATTCTCCTGATAGACTGTTCGTCGGAACAGACGTTGGCGTGTATTACACTGAGTATAACTCACTTGTTTGGGAAACTTATGGCGACGGATTGCCGAATTTATCTATCAGCGAATTGAGCATTGTCTACCCTATTAAAAAAATATATGCCGCCACTTACGGCAGAGGCATTTGGTCAGCTCCATTAATTGAGTGCAACCTTCCTGAAGTAGAAGTAACTTTGAGTGGAAGCACAACTTTTTGCAAGGGTGATTCCTTGATTTTAACAGCCCCGTCAGGCTATAACACATATAATTGGAGCAATGGCGAAAAAACCAGCTCGATTACCGTTAAAGAATCCGGCTCTTATTCAGTTACAGTTCGCAATACATCTAATTGTACTGCAAGTTCAAGCGCAATAAAAGTAACTGTGAAAGCAAGCCCAATAATAAATGTCGGTTCAATCGGTAAAGCCTGTATTTGCGATAACGACAGCGTTGTATTAAATATTACCGGAACCACATCAAATGTTGTTTTCCTTTGGTCGACCGGCGAAACAACCCGTCGAATTACCGTACGCGAGCCGGGAGATTATTACGCGACCAGCACCAATACAGATAATTGCTCTTCAACAAGCAATGTGTTTACTGTTATTCGCTCGACAAATCCCGAAAAGCCTACAATCACACAGAACGGAAATACTTTAATTTCATCGGAATCAAGTTTTTACCAATGGTATATTAACGATACCTTAATAAATTATGCGACAAAACAAACCTACGCCGCAACCCGTGATGGCTTTTATACTGTTAGGGTGCGGGATAGCTGCGAATGCACAAATATTTCCGAACCTTACGCTTTTATTTTTAATGACGTTTCGGATGAAACCGTGGGCAGCAAGCATTTGAATATTATTCCTAACCCTAACGAAGGGACTTTTATTGTTGATATGGATTTGCCTGTCGCTTCGACTTATAATTTACGAATAACCGATATGCTCGGAAGAATCGTTTATGAGCTTGAAAATCAACAATTTTCAGCAGTTAATGGCAACGTGAAAGTCAATTTAAACGGTGAGCCTAAGGGTTTATATGTCGTTCGTGTAAGTGTTACGAATGGCGAATACTATATCGGCAAGTTTATCATTGAATAACCCCTTTATTTTTATTATGATACAATCAGTCAAAGGAACAAAAGACATATTACCTGATAGCGTCGGGTATTGGAATTTCATAGAGGACTTGTTTCGAAGTATTTCACAAAAATACGGCTATGGCGAGCTTCGAACGCCTATATTCGAAAAGACAGAAGTATTCCATCGCACTATCGGCGAAGCGACCGATATTGTGAACAAGGAAATGTATACTTTCATCGATAAAGGCAACGAATCCATAACGCTAAGACCTGAAATGACTGCCGCGCTTGTCCGGGCAGTAGTCCAAAATGGCATGATGAACCAAAATCCATTGCAAAAGCTATGGTATTTCGGGCCTTTTTTCCGATATGAACGCCCTCAAAAGGGCAGACAGAGGCAGTTTCATCAATACGGCGCCGAATGCTTGGGTTCGCCAAACCCCGAAAGCGACGTGGAAATTATCACCTTAGCAAAAGATTTAATCGAAAGCGCAGGAGTAAGGAATTTTAAAATTTTACTGAATTCGCTTGGCAGCAAAGCTTCAAGAGCGCAATATCGCGACGAGCTTACTCGTTACTTTTCTTCGAAAACCAGCGAGCTTTCCGACGATAGCCGAACGAGACTCGGCAGCAATCCATTGCGAATTCTCGATTCGAAAGACCCAAAAGATGCAGCAGCTATTGCCCATGCGCCTGTGATTCTTGATTTCCTCGACGAAGAAAGCCGCAATCACTTCGATGCCGTCAAAAGTTTTCTCGATACTGCTGGTATTGAATACGAAATTACTCCGCAACTGGTGCGTGGTTTGGATTATTATTGCCACACAGTTTTTGAAATTCAATGCGAACATTTGGGCGCACAAAACGCAATCGGAGGCGGCGGAAGATACAATGATTTAATTGAGCAGCTTGGAGGCAAACCTACTCCTGCAGTAGGTTTTGCCATGGGAATAGAGCGTTTACTGCTTATTTTGGAACAAAATGGAAGTCTTCCGACTTCGAGACAATCGATTGATGTCTATATAATTACGCAAAATGAAAAACATAGGCTCTTAAGCCAAAAGCTTGCATCTGGCTTAAGAAAAGCGGGGATTTCAACTCAATTAGACCTTTTAAGGCGTTCAATGAAAGCGCAAATCAGGGATGCGAACCGCTTGAATGCCCGCTTTTGCTTAATTTTTGGGGACAGCGAGGTCGAACGTGGCTGCTTAACACTCAAAAACATGTCCGACTCGGAGCAAAAGGAAATTCCTTTCGATAATTTGGATTTAATACTGAACGAAATCCGGTAGTTGTTATTAAAAAAAAGCCATGAAAAAATTCTTACTGATTATTGCGATAGCTTTATTGTCTGCTATTACAAATTTAAATTGCCAAAGCTGGGAATATGTATCCAACGGCATCGAGGGCTACTATGTTACCGGTCTTGCCCGCAGCGGCGGCAGAGTTTTGGCGTCGACGTTGACCGACGGAATATTCTATTCAATTAATAACGGAGCTACATGGCTTCCGGCAAGCGATGGATTGGATACGCTTGAAGTGAATACTATAGCCCGTTTGAATGGCTTGCTTTATGCAGGAACGGCTTCAGGCGCATATTTTTCTACAAACGACGGTAATCTTTGGATTAAAGACACGCTGGGCTTAGATACGTTGTCGATTAGCTGTTTTGCGGCAAATGACACAACTCTGTATGCCGGAACGAACGGCTTTGGTATTTTCGTAAAAAGTCCAAGCGATACAGCTTGGGTTCAATCGAACGCAGGTATTTTTGATTTAAATATAATAAATATATATTGTTACAACAATCTTGTATTTGCCTCGACCTCTTATGGTTTATTCAAATCTACCAATAATGGGGCAAGTTGGACGCTTTCTTCGACCGGTATTACATCAATTGTTAACACTGTGGTTGCGGTGAACGGTGTTTTATTTGCCGGAACAACGGCATCAGGAGTATTCCTTTCCACCAATTTAGGTGTTAATTGGACTGCCTTAAATAGCGGTTTGCAAACTTCTTTAATCAAGCATTTAATTGCATTCAACGGCTCGGCGCTTGCAGCATCTCATGGCTATGCTTATTATCGAACCCAATACAATGCTTCATGGTTTCCTTTCGCTGACGGGCTGTCAGGCGCCAATATTCAAGCTTTATTGGTATCTGGTAATACATTACTCGCTGCAACGACTTGGGGCGTTTATAGAACAACTTTATCCTTTTTAACGCCATCAATAAAAGTAACACAAATAAATGGCGCTCCGCTTAATCCGGGAAAGCAATTTTACCTGCAATTTCAATCCGCGCCTGCATTTTCAGAAAATAATGTATTTACCGCACAATTATCAGACGCTTACGGCAACTTTGGGAATCCAACGGTTTTAGGCGCCTTGGCAGCAGTATCATCGGGTACAATATCTTGTAGCATTCCAGAAAATACGCCAGTCGGCACTGGCTACCGCATTAGAGTCGTATCATCTAATCCGGCTACTATTGGCGACGATAACGGTTACGACATTAGAATTGATTGGCTCGACTCATGGAGACAGAAATCCGCCGGTATGCCTGCTGGCTCTGTCGGCTCGATTGCAAAATCCGGTACTTCCCTGTTTTGCGGTACTAACGGAGCTGGTGTTTTCAAATCATCGGATAGCAGCGCATCTTGGATAGCGTATAATAACGGATTGCCATCCTATAAAATTACCTCAATAGCAGCATTGGACACCATTGTATTCGTATCGGTTGACGTAAATGGGGTTTACCGTCTGCTTTCGAGCGGAGACAGCTGGACGTCCTGTAATACAAATCTTTCGAGTCTATTTGTTAACACATTGAATTTCGATGGAACTAATCTTTATGCCGGAACTCAATCTGGTTTTTACAAATACAGCTTTACAAATAATAATTGGACTGAATATAACACAGGTTTGACCGAAACTAATGTCAAAGCGATTTTGACTACATCGACTTATGTTTTTGCAGGCACTTCCGCTGGAGTATTTCGCGCTAATACAGCTTTAAGCGCTTGGGAATTCGTTTCGACAGGTCTGACCGATTTAAATGTAAATACTCTCGCTGCAAATGGCTCGGTAATATTAGCCGGGACTCCATCTGGTGTTTTTCGCACGACAAATAACGGAATAATATGGACATCTGTGTCGTCAGGTTTAAGTAACTTATATTGCTCGAAGCTGCTGCTTGCCAACGGAGTGGTCTATGCCGCGACAGCTGCGGGCGTCTATAAAACAACCGATAACGGAGACTCTTGGAGCCTTTTCGGCGATGGTTTATCGTCGGATTCTGTTTTAACGATTCGTTATTTATACAATAAGCTTTTTGCTGGAACAAGCTCTAACGGCATATTCAAATATTTAAGCGGCACCAATTCTTGGTTGCAGACTTCTGTCGGTATTTATAATGTCTACGTAAATGCGGCGGTTTTGCATGCAGGAGCGATTTTTGCAGGTACAACCGGCTTCGGAATATTAAAAAGCGATGATAATGCTGAAAATTGGTCTTTTACCGGAAACGGTTTGCCTGATGATTTGACTGTCAACTGCCTTTATTCTGATGGAGATACTTTATGGTGCGGCACAAGCGGCGGTTTGTTTTTTTCGACTAACAGCGGCGCTTTGTGGACCGAACAAGACAATGGAATTACTGATTTAAATATTAAAGCTATAATAAAATTCGGTAATTATCTTTATATAGCGGCTGGCTCGGCGGGAGCTTTCCGCTCGAACGATGGCGGAGTCAGCTGGGCAGCGTTTAATACAAGCTTGGGAAATACTAATATCAAGTGCTTTTATATATGGAACAACCAGCTATTTGCTGGCACATGGGGCGGTGGAATTTATCGCAATCTGTCGACAGAGAATTACTGGAGGGTAATTACTATACAGCCATCCAACCTATATATTGAATGCTTTGGCAGCTCGGTCTCGACGTTTTATGTCGGAACGGCGTCTGGAGTATGCGCTTCAACTAACAATGGATTGTCCTGGACTGCAAAAAACACTGGAATACCATCGCAAACTGTTATTTATAAAATAGTTGCGTTAGGTTCAAATATTTTTGCCGGAACTAATAAAGGCGTGTATTTGTCGACAAATTACGCTACATCATGGACACAAGCAAATTCAGGGCTATCAAACGTTATTATGCAGTCGTTGGTGGTTTCGGGAAATAACATTATCGGAGGCACAGCAGGCAGCGCAGTTTTTCGTTATGAGCCTTCGGTTATTGTTCCAGCGCCTGTGCTTTATACTCCTTTGAATAATTCAACTGGATTGTATCTCAGCCCAGAGCTGGACTGGAGCGATGTTGCAAACGCTTCGTATGTCCTTGAAGTCGATTTAAATCCAAATTTCAATTCCGAGCAAAAATTATGCATAAATAGAACAATATCAAGCTATACTTTACCTTTAAACTCTTTGAATTATAATACTACATATTATTGGCGCGTCAAAGCTATGGTTAACGGCATTAGTGGCAATTGGAGCGATACTTATCATTTCAAAACTCTGAGCCAAAAACATACTATCAGATTGGAACAAGGCTGGAATCTGATTTCGAGCAATGTTATACCCGAATACTCACTTCTTGACAGCGTGTTCTTTTTACCAGCTAGCCGCGGGCATATCCTTATTGTGTTTGATGCCGAAAGGAACCGCTGGCGGCCAGGTTTTAACGAAACAAACACATTGCTCGAATGGGACAATATGTCGGCGTATTATATTTATTCAACTGCAATTGATTCAATAGTATTCAACGGTTCAAAGATTAATACAAGTGAATTGGAAATTGAATATAGCGCCGGTTGGAACTTGATTCCTTTTTTATCTGAATCAGAAATCAATGCTGAAGCGGCATTCGAGCTGACCAACGGAGCTGTTTTCATTCTCAAGAATATTTATGG
>CAYLSY010000107.1:0-8102 GCA_964386275.1 uncultured Hyphomicrobiales bacterium | reverse complement strand
TTCAATAAAGCAAGCATTATTTTTTATAATTTCATTTTTTTTCTTTTTACTTCTGCCTTAGCTAATTTCGCATTTTTTTTCGAGGAAAAGCCATGCAAACATGGGAAAGACAACCCAAAGAACCTTCCACTAATTATCAGGCTTTCGCCCTTTATCGTAATAGCTTGGGCAGTATTGATTTCGAAGATATTTCATCGCAAATGGGATTAACTTTGAAATACATCGAAAAAATCGCTAAAAAATGGCATTGGAAAGAACGCTCAAATGAATTTAACGAATATTTCAGCGCAAAGTTTCAATCCCAGACTGATTATTCAGCCGATAAAAGCGAAAACCAAAGCTTGGAAAACTCCGCTGCAGCATTAAGAAGAATAATCGACAGAATCAATCTAAAGATGAATTCATCCGAATCGGAGGTTGACGAAATGAAACTCGACGGGTTAATCAAGCTGCTTAACAGTTTCATTAAAACTATTGGGGAAATAGGCAAAACAATAGACACAAAGCGAAAAACACTGTATACAAAAAGCGACGAAATGATTTCAAAACCAAAAATTATCGAATTGGATGAATCTAAAATCGAGGAATCAATTTATTTGCTCAAGACTATTCAGAAATACAATCAAGACATCTAGGAGAATTAAATCATTTCTTAATCTGAGCGCAAATAATCAAAAAATAATGTTTATTTTTGAAATTTGAATTCTTGAAAAAAAAGTATGAAACTTTTGACTGTTTTATGTTTTATTAATATAACACCGGAGCAAAGATGAGAGAAAGAACTTTGGCAATAATCAAACCTGATGCAGTCGAGAAAAATGTAATCGGCGAAATCGTAACAATGATAACCGACGCCGGTTTCAAGATTCTCGGAATGAAACTGACTAGGATAACCCGCCAACAAGCAGGCGCTTTCTATGAAGTTCACAAGGAGCGTCAGTTTTACGGCGAGCTTACTGAATATATGAGCAATGGTCGTATCGTTCCTATAGCGCTCGAAAAAGAAAACGCTATCGAAGATTTTCGCGCTTTAATCGGCGCCACAGACCCCGAACAAGCCGCCGAAGGCACAGTCCGCAAGCTTTACGGACAGTCTAAGGCAGTTAATGCCATACATGGCTCGGATTCGGTCGAAAACGGTTTGCTCGAAATTGGATTCTTTTTCTCGAAAAGCGAACTCATTTAATTGAATGATGAAAAAATTCGATACTATAGATTCTGCGTCGATAATTAAAAATCCATACTGGGAATACCGTTTGGATAAATATATACTGCCGAACGGCAATGAAGGCGAATATCATTTTGTTAGAACTAACGGCTCGACTTTTATTTTACCGTTCATAAGCGACACCGAATTGCTATTAACACGACAATACAGGTATTTGAACCGCAGGCATAGTATTGAATTTCCCGGCGGCGGCATAAAACAAGGACTGTCGCCGCTCGTCAATGCAATCGAAGAACTTGAGGAAGAAACCGGTTACTCGGCAAATTATATGGAATACATCGGCAGTTACAACCCATTCAACGGCGTTACAGACGAGTACTGTCATGTTTTCATCGCTGATAATTTATACAAAGTCGATACTTTGCCTGAGCCATGCGAGGAAATTGAAATAATAAAACTTGATATATCAAGAATTCGTGAATTAATTTCAAAAGGTGAAATATGGGATGGAATGACATTAGCGGCATTTTCAATATTGCAAAATCGAAAATGAGTAAATTAAAAGCATTGTTTTTTTTACTATTACCGGTTTTTATTTTTATTGCCGGTTTTTCTGTCTCGCATTCTGCGCCGAAAAAAAGCGAAAACAGCAATATTGAGTATAGACCTTCGATAAAGTTCCCCGAAGGTGTCAAGCATGAATATAAAATGACCGAAAAAACAGATGTCGTTCGTGTTTTCTCTGATAGCTCGAAGCGTCAATACAGCCGCCTAACAGACTATTACATAACAATTTTACCTTTGGGCGCCGAAAGAAGCGGATTTACCAAACTTGTAATATCAGTCGATTCGATTTATTATCGCCTAACCGAGGGAGACGCCGTTTTCGAATACAACTCCAACAGCGATTCTATGAGTAATTTTTCGTTGAAAGATGTTCAATCATCGATAATTCCGCTCGGTAAAACCTTCGAAATCCTGTATTCGCCTTATACTGACATCGCCGAATTCGGCGGCGAGCAAATCGAATGGCTAAACAATTATATTAAAGAAAATATGAATGATTTAAGCGACAAAAATTACGGTTTAATGTGGCTTGACGGTATTTCGCTCGATAGACTTGGCTTCATCGGTGATGTCAAAAAAATCATGCTGCCTGTTGGAAACATCGATGCCGACAGCGTATGGCGTTCGCCTTTTTCAGTTCAAATTGATAAAATCACGTATTTCGATACTATTTACGTTAAAGTTGCAAGTTTTAAAAATAAGACCTATACTATATCTTCGGAGATTAAATCATTGACTCCATCTGGCAAAGAGTATTATCAATATGGGATTATCAATCCAACGCATACAGATTCATGCTTGGTTGAAAGCGGTATTTTCAATATGGAAATAGCTCCTCGAGGCACTCTTAGGAAAGTAAATTTGGATATTTCACTCAAGGCTTACATGAGGAGCGGCACTTCGAGATACACCGACTTCATTACGCAAAAGAATGAATGGGTTTTGTTGCGGCAATGGGCTAAATGATTATTTTTTTTCAAATTGTTTATACTTTTATCATCGGCAGCCGCAAGAAACCGGAACAGTAATTAATTGTTCCGGTTTTTATTTTCGCCGGCATCGTCGACTTTCTTATCTGACTTTTTCGCAAATAGTGCAATCACCAAACCAGATAACGCACCATAGATAGTCGAAGTATCCCAATTTGATGAAATAGGGCATGTCGAGCCGGCAGAACAGCCAACCAATAAATAATACCCATAGCCTAAAGCCGCTCCCACAGCCGTAAACAATGCAATTCTAATATATTTGTTCATTTTTTCCTTTCGTTTATTAAGCAAAGACCCTTCCTGATTATCTATAGGAAGGGTCCTTTGCATTTTTATTTGAAATTATTTTTTACCTTTTTTGCCTTTTTTATCTTTTTTGTCTTTTTTGCCCTTTTTATCATCTTTTTTAATCTTCTTCGAAGCTTTATCGAGTTGATTGATAATTTTTTTCTTCAAAGGCACATATTCGCTCTCTTCGCGCAAAGCGGCACGGGCTGCTGCCAAACGTGCAATCGGTACGCGGAACGGCGAGCAAGAAACATAATCGAGTCCCAAGCGATGGCAGAATTCCACCGACGAAGGCTCGCCACCGTGTTCGCCGCAAATACCGAGTTTCAGTTTTTTCTTGACCGAACGACCCTGAACCACAGCCATTTCCATCAATACACCGACGCCCTTTTGGTCGATTGCTTCGAACGGGTCAACAGCATAGATTTCCTTTTGTACGTAGAATGGCAAAAAGCGTCCCGAATCGTCGCGGCTGAGTCCCATTGTTGTTTGAGTCAAATCGTTTGTGCCAAACGAGAAGAATTCCGCGACTTCGGCAATTTCGCCTGCGGTTATAGCGCCGCGGGGAACTTCAATCATTGTTCCGACCAAGTATTCGAATTTCACTCCGGTTTCTTCCATAACATCGGCAGCGACTTTACGGACAATTTGCTCTTGGATTTTTAGCTCTTTAACGTGTCCAACAAGCGGAATCATTATTTCAGGTAATACTTTCTGACCGGATTTGATTACGTTGACCGTGGCTTCGAAAATGGCACGTGCCTGCATTTCGGTGATTTCTGGATACATGATACCCAAACGGCATCCGCGGAAACCAAGCATGGGATTGAATTCGTGCAACGAAGCGACACGCTCTTTCACTTTCGCCGGCGTAATACCCATTGCCTTGGCAACTTCCTTTTGCCCTGCATCGTCATGCGGAAGAAATTCGTGAAGCGGCGGGTCGATTGTGCGGATTGTCACCGGACGGCCGTCCATTGCTTTGAATATGCCTTCGAAATCCTTTCGCTGGAGCGGCAACAGCTTTGCTAAAGCTGCTTTGCGGTCTTCGACGGTATCCGATAGAATCATTTCGCGCATCGGTCCGATTTTGCCTTCGCCGAAGAACATATGTTCAGTGCGGCAAAGTCCGATACCTTCGGCGCCGAATGCAACAGCGTTCGAGCTTTGGTCGGGTTGGTCGGCGTTTGTGCGGACTTTCAGGCGGCGGTAATCGTCTGCCCAAGTCATGATTTGCTTGTAGATTTTATAAATCGGGGCATCCTTTTCGTCGAGTGATTTTTCAATCAAGACCTGCACTACTTCGCTCGGCTTTGTTGGAATATTGCCGACGATTACTTCGCCGGTCGAGCCGTCGATTGAAATAAAGTCGCCTTCTTTAATGGTAAAGTTCTTGCCTTCAGCCTTCATCACTCGGGCTTTATAGTCAATTTGAAGCGCGCCGCAGCCGGCAACGCAAACTTTGCCCATTTGACGCGCAACCAAGGCAGCGTGCGATGTCATACCGCCGCGAGCCGTCAAGATACCTTCGGCGGCGTTCATTCCGGCGATGTCTTCGGGTGATGTTTCGATGCGAACCAAGATAACTTTTTCGCCTTTTGCTTTCCATTCGACTGCGTCTTCGGCGTTGAATACAACTTTACCAGTAGCGGCTCCCGGACCTGCATTCAAGCCTTTAGCCAAGAGATTGCCGCTCTTAAGTGACTTTGCTTTTTCCTGCATATCGAAAATTGGACGAAGCAATTGGTTGAGCTGGTCGGGTTCGATGCGCATCAATGCTTCCTTGGGAGTAATCAAGCCTTCGGAAACCATGTCCACGGCTATTTTCATGGCAGCCATGGCTGTGCGTTTACCGACGCGGCATTGAAGCATGAATAATCGCTTGTCTTGAATAGTAAATTCGATGTCGAGCATGTCGCGATAATGCTTTTCGAGTATTTCGCGAATTTTTAGCAGTTCGTTGTATGATTTTGGATCTTTTTCTTCAAGTTGCGATATCGGAAGAGGAGTACGAATGCCGGCGACGACGTCTTCGCCTTGAGCATTCATCAGGAATTCGCCGTAGAAGTAGTTTTCGCCGCTGGCTGCGTCGCGTGTGAAGGCAACGCCAGTGCCGGAAGTGTCGCCCATGTTGCCGTATACCATTGATTGCACATTGACGGCTGTTCCCCACCAATCGGGTATGCCGTTAAGTTTGCGGTAAACGATAGCGCGGTTATTGTTCCACGAGCCGAATACTGCGCCGATTGCGCCCCAGAGCTGTTCTTCGGGGTCTTCGGGGAAGTCAATGCCTAATTCTTTTTTGATTGCGGCTTTGAACTCTGCGACAAGTTCTTTCAGGTCATCGACCGACAATTCGGTATCATATTGTATTTTGCGGGCTTTCTTTTTTTCTTCTAAAATTACTTCGAAGGGGTCTTCGTCGTCCTTGCCGACCGGCTTTAAGCCAAGCACGACGTCGCCGTACATAGCGACAAAGCGGCGGTATGAGTCATAAGCAAAACGCGGATTGTTTGTGCGGCGAATCAAACCTTGAACCGTTGTGTCATTCAAGCCAAGGTTCAAAACCGTATCCATCATGCCGGGCATCGAAGCACGAGCGCCGGAACGCACCGAAACCAGCAGCGGGTTTTCGGCGTCGCCGAATTTTGCGCCCATTTCTTTTTCGACCTTAGCCAAAGCTTTTTTAACTTCCTGATAAAGTGATTTCGGATAGGTTTCTCCGTTTTCGTAGAAATAAGTGCAGACTTCGGTTGTGATTGTGAAACCGGCTGGCACTGGCAGTTGCAGATTGACCATTTCGGCAAGGTTTGCGCCCTTGCCGCCGAGCAATGCTTTCATCTCGGCTGTGCCTTCGGCTTTGCCACCACCGAAATAATACACATACTTGTTTTCTTTAGTCTTCTTTTCTGCTTTTTCTTTCTTTCCCATTTACTGGCTCCAATTATAGTTTTAAAGATGTATTTAAGTGTAGTGATTATTCTTTTAGTTAGAAAAACAAAATTACATTTATAAATTTTAATGAACAAATATAATATGTAGACAAAAAATGTATAACGAATTATTTGATTAATTAATTTATTCTTGGCATAATTTTTACTGTAAAATTTGTAGTAACTATATTTTAGAAGGACAATGAGAATAAAAAAATTTTTAGCAGCAAGCCTTCAAGAAGGCAAATCAAGAGTTATCAAGGAGTTGGGCGACGAAGCAATTGTCCTTTCTTCACGCGTTGTCAAGCGTTCAAGCGATGGCGGCGAGTATTATGAAATAGTTGCAGCGCTCGACGACGCTCCAAGCCCACGGAAGGCTTTGCAATTGCCGGCTGCACTAACCCGTTATAATAAAAACTCAGATTTGGAGGAGGATTCGGGCGATTTTCTGAAAACAACCGGACAGTTATTCGATGAAATTTCTTCTATAAAAATGATGATTTCAGACTTATCGGAAAATATACGATTCAAGTTCGAAATGAAGTCGGGTTCATTGCTTGAAAAGCTTTATCTATACTTGCTGAATTCAGGTTTCCCCGATGATTCGGCTTTGAAACTTGCCGGCAGAATTCTTGAAACCAGCGGAAATGAACCTGCAAATATTTATAATGCAGCACTTGCTGAAATCTCAAACATGTTGAAATCATCTCAAACACTAAAAAAAACAGAGAAAAAGCAAGTATGCCTTTTTGTTGGGCCAACAGGTTCGGGCAAAACTACTGCTTTGGTAAAAATTGGCATCATTTGCAAACTGGCTCTGGAAGCCAAAGTCCTAATCATTTCTGCTGATACTCATAAAATTGGCGGCAGCGAGCAATTGCAAATTTATGCTTCTATTGCTGCGATACCGTTTAAAGCCGTTTTTACGCCCGACGAGCTTGCCGAAGCGATAAAAGAGAACAATTATGACTTCATTCTAATTGATACAACCGGCTCCAGCCCACTGAATCGGGAAAAAATTTCAGAAATTTCCGAGTTTTCTTCAGTTGCCGAAGCCGACAAAGTCTTCCTCGTTATTAGCGCCAATGCAAGCAAGAAAGCAGTCGACAGCGTCATACATGGTTTTTCTCAGTTATTGCCGACAGATTTAATTATTACAAAACTCGACGAAATTTCGGATGCAGGAACTATAGTGGCATCTTTGGAAAAACATGATATTCCGGTGGCTTATTTCTCGACCGGACAACGAGTGCCAGACGATATTGAACCAGCGACAGGCAAGAAGATTGCAGAATTATTACTGAAGAACTTTACCGATGATTTTGAAAAGCTATCCGAACATGAATGATACAATTAAAACATTGACAGATACTTTCCCTGAGTTCATCAGCTCTCAGAAGCCCATTCCATGGTTTATAACCGTGTGCAGCGGCAAGGGCGGCGTAGGGAAAAGCGTGTTGGCGGCAAATCTCGGCTATATGTTATCGAAAAATGGATTTAAAGCGCTTGTGTGGGACGCCGATAAATACTTTCCAAATCAGCACTTGCTTATTGGCGTTGAACCTCCGGTTAGGTTGAATGATGTCTACGCAGGCAAAGTAGGAGTCGATAAAGCCATATTTAATATTAACGATAACTTCAAATTGCTTGCCGACCAGCCCGGCGCAGCACGCTTCGAAAAGCAAGACCAAAACGAAATAATCGATACATATAAGCAAATTATTACTGAAACTGATTTCGATTTCGTTATAATCGATACTCCTGCAGGGCTTGCCTACGAAACATTGCAGTGCTGCAATTTTTCCGATTTAACTTTGCTGGTAATTAACGATGAGCCAACTTCGCTGCTCGACGCTTACGGTTTGATAAAGATTTTGCTGCAAAACATTGAAATCGATAACATTAACTTGTTGGTAAACAATGTAATTGACTTCGAAGATGCCGAAGATATTTCGACAAAACTGAACTTGGCAACGAAAAAATTTCTCGGAATAAAATTCGAGGTTGTCGGATTTGTGCCGTACGAAAGGCGGGTAAGGCAATCGATTTTAAATCAAGAGCTTATTGCCGCCTCATCGCCCGATGCCGAAGTCAGTCAAGCGCTTGAAGAAATCGCACAAAATATAATTCGCAAAGCTCATTTTTGCGAATATTATT
>CAYLSY010000106.1:0-8144 GCA_964386275.1 uncultured Hyphomicrobiales bacterium | reverse complement strand
AAAAATAACCTCTATATACTCTTTTATTATTATGATTATTTTCTTATATTGTAATTCTTTATAATTATTTTACTGTTCAGGTCTTTTATGAAAGAAATCGACGTCCAACGGCTATTGGAACAAGCTAATGAAGTCAAAGTAGTTGCTTTTCTTCAAGAAGTAATAGATTTCATACGTGAAATCAAGCCAGTATTAGAAAATATTAATTACTCCATACGCGAAAACCTTCAAAAAATGCCGACCGCAACGAAAAAACTGTCTAAAGTAACCGAAGCTACCGAATATGCAACTACCGAAATACTAAACTTGGTTGATGGAATCTATAATAGGACAGGACAGTTTAAGAAAGAATTCGCTGATTTATTCGAGGAAAGACGCAACGTTATCAGTCGGACAATAGAATTCCTAAAAAAAGTATACGATGACACAACATCGAGCTATTCTGCCGAAGCTGGACAAATGTTGGCTGCCATTAAAGAAGGTAATATAAATATTTTTGCTGAGAAATTAGACGATGCCACAAACTTTTTCTTCGACAATCTGAATGCCATAACAATGGCATTGCAAGTTCAAGACATTACCGCCCAACAAATCGCTGCTGTCAATAGCCTTCTCGAGACTGTCAGCTCCCGCCTTTCGAGCATCCTTTTGAAGTTTAAAACAAAAGAAATCATTGAATTACTCGGCGAAGAAGAGAAATCCAAAGACAATGTAACCATGCTGCACCGCCAAATCGCATTCGACCCCGAAGCTGTTAATGCTCTGATGACAAAGGAAGACAGGCAAGGGCAGGTCGATTTGCTTATGCAAAAGCATATCGACGGCACATTGACCGACGCAGATTTGCAGGATACAATTTCGACAGACGATATCGACGCCTTGTTTGCTGGAAATAGTATGAAGGATATTCCAGCGCAGAGCGATGATGTGTCGCAGGACGATATCGACGCCTTGTTTGCTGGAAATGCTGCGGACGCTGGTGAAGAAATTTCTCAAGATGATATTGACGCCTTGTTTTCGTAGCTTATATTATTTGGCAATACCGGAATAGCAACTTTTCCATGTTTCAAGGAAAAATCACGATATCGAATGGTATGATTACCGGTTTGGAGAACCGGAATGGCGCAGTGGAACTCATTGTTGATGGGCAAAGAAGAGTATTTGATGGCGCTTGGGCTTGCCCCGGATTTACCGATGCCCACGGACATTTATATGGACTTGGCTCTAAACTGCTCGGACTGAACCTCGAAGGTGCATCGAGCGCCGATGAGTGCATCGAAAGGGCAAAATTATACGACCGAAGACGAAGCGGCTGGGTTTATGGCTTCGGCTGGAACAACGAGCTGTGGCAATGCAAGGTATTTCCTGGCTTGAGCGCTCTTGACGCCGCTTTTCCCGACGCGCCGGTTTTTTTGTCGAGGATTGACGGGCATGCTGCATGGGTCAATTCTGCAGCACTTCGCTCCGCCGGTATAGACGAGAATACCATTGACCCTGACGGAGGAAAAATCATAAGATTTGCAAACGGCAAGCCGACTGGAATTTTGCTTGATAATGCCATGAATCCAGTCCGTAATTTGATTGAAAAACCGGCGAATGATGAAATCGAGCGGCGTTTATTGGCTGCCGCAAACGAGTTGCTTGCCAACGGGATTACTGAAATATGCGATATGGACGTTTCGCCGGCTATCGCTGAAATTCTTGTTATACTTGATTCCGAGCGGCTTTTGCCTATTAGAGTTAATGTTTACCTTTCGGGAGAAGAAATTATAAAGAATGGTTGCCGGGCTGGAGTAACATCTTATCATGGCAATAAGTTAAAGATTACCGGAACAAAGTTCTATGCCGACGGCGCTTTGGGTTCACGCGGAGCGGCGATGCTTGCGCCATTTGAAGATGTCGAAGGCTGCGGTTTGCTTTTGACGAACGATAGCGAATTATTCAACAGTTGTAAAACAGCTCTGGCGATGGGTTTCGACGTTGCGGTCCATGCAATCGGAGACGCAGCCAACCGACTCGTGCTGAATGTTTACGGTAAACTGCGGCAAAGCGGTGCAGTACCATATGGAAGGCTGCTTCGGATTGAACATGCGCAAATCGTTGCGCCCGAAGATTTAGTTCTTTTTGCCGAATATGACGTTATTGCCTCGATGCAGCCGGTTCATTGCACAAGCGATGCCAAAATGGCTCGAAGCAGAATTGGCAGTAGGATTTCGAATGCTTATTTGTGGAAAACCATGTTGAAAAACGGGATTGCGTTGCTTGCTGGCTCGGATTTCCCGATTGAATCGCATTCGACAATTGCCGGAATTGACGCTTTCGTGCGGAGAACACCTGCAGGCGAAAGTGAACCATGGCTGCCAGAACAGCGTTTGAGCCGAAACGAAGCAATCGCTGCCTATACCAAGACGTATCACACAATAACGAACAACTCGGTTCGCGGGAAAATTGAAATCGGAGCTAAGGCTGATATTAATATAATAGATACTGATTTGGAGAATTGCTCCGAAGATGAAATTATTAACTGTAATGTGCTGGCAACTTTATGCTCGGATTATTGAATATTTGAAACACTGAAGCATTCTTTTGTGTAATGCTTAATTCTTGATTTTTGCCAACTTAATCAAAGATATCGGAATTGGAATTAGCCAAGATACAATCGACAAGCTTTTTAAAATCGACTGTAAGATTACTTCTCAAGGCACAAACGGAGAAAAAGGCACAGGATTGGGACTGATACTATGCAAGGAATTCATCGAGCGTAACGGCGGTAAATTATAGGTAGAAAGCCGCAGCGGCGAAGGTTCGACGTTTTTCTTTACGTTGCCGGCTAAAAATGGATAACACCTTTACAAATTCCAATCAAACTGAAGAATTAGTTCAACCTTTTCGCTGCCCTCAACGGCGTTTGTGCCGCTGCCGATTACGTCGGTATTTGCTTTGTTTAAAAGCGAAAATGCAGTTGATAGCGTTGCATTTTCAAGGAAATTCCATTTTGCAAATAAAGCAGTTCGCATTCCCTTACCATAAAGGACTGAATTGCTCATCATTCCGGGTATGAAAGCTTCGTATTGCCAAATCGCTGAATTATAACTGTCTGTAGCAAAATAAGTTAATCGGCATCCAAGGCTTACTGCTTCATCCTTGTAGGCTAACTCGGCGAAGAATGCCGCGCCAGTTTCGTCAGCTTGGAAATATTCGTAAGTACAATAACGGAATTCGCCACGTGATTTAAATGTAAAATTTTTACTCAACGGAGTACGCAAATCAGCCCTAATTGAAGATGAACGCTTTTGAAATGCAGTTTTTTTCCCTTGAGAGTCGCTTCCGTAATCGCTTTTATCTTCGTATTCAGCTCTAATTGTTATTGTCGAGGGTTTAAAATTGGAGAACTCAATTTCTGCGCCGCTATCGAATCCGCGCAAAGGCGAAGCCGAGCTTTCAAAGTTTGCATCGCTGCGAAAAAAATCGGTATAAATATTTATCTGAATATTTTTAAAGGATTTAACAGTAATAGCCGAGTAGATGCCACGCTCGTCTGTTGGAAAATAGGATTCTCCGAAATTATAGCCGAACGGCGAGCGAAACTCCTTTGGAAACAAGCGATATGCAACTGCTGCAGCCCATTTTTCCGTTTCGTGCTGCAGTCCGGCTTTGAAACCTAAGTAATTTCTGCCATCGGCTGCCAATTCACATCCTAAAGCTGTATTACCTAATTCAATTGTGCCGTAAATTGATTTGAAAAAACCCTCTTTGCCGATAAATGCCGTTTTTGATTCAGATTCGATTGTTTTACTGTATTCAAGATTGAACGCTGCCGCACCGATTCGAATGAAAGCGCTTTCCCATTCGAGCAACGCGCCAGCGGTAGATTCTGAAATATTGTTTTTTGTGTCAATTTCGTGTTGGCTGCGGTTGTAACCTGATGTCCTGATTGATGTTGCAACGTTTCTTGCAGAATCCAAAGTAGCCGAACGAGGCAATGAAGAAATCCATGCAGTAATTTTTAATGCCGCATTGCCCCAGAACATTTCCTTGCCCACGCAAAGTCCGCGAAAAAAGGAATAATCCAGCGAAGACCTATATTGCGAAGCTCCTTGACCGATTTGAAGAGCTGCCGAGACATACTGGGCTCCTTTTCGTAAGCCGAAGGGTTTCCAAAGGATTGTGCCCATGCCTGCTTCCAATAAATAATCGCCAGCGATGAAATCAACTCCGAATGCTGAACCGCTCAAACTTGCGCTTGCAAAATCATATATCCCGCGCTCGCCCTCGTCCTTGTCGGCAAGCAAATTCAAGGAGTAAGCGCCATAACTTGCTATTGCCCTGCCATAGTAATCCACTTTATTGCCCTTATAAGCTCCGGTTTCAAAGCCGTAGGTCGATTGAAGAGAAGGCGTATACCTTAACCTTAACGCTGAGCTATATTGATTTACGCTATCATCCTTAAGCGTTGTGCATAAATTGAAGATGTAAGCTACATCAGAATCCAAGTTCAGCAAATAGACCAAATCTTCTTTGGAAAGCGCTTTCATGCTATGGATATATTTAACAGCTGCTTTGGATTGGAGCAACGATATACCGGGGATTTTTAAAAAGTCGCTTGGTTTTGCAGATTTAAGGTTAATGGGTTTATTGATAAGCGATTCGATATCGTCAATCAATGGCGTAACGTCCGATTCCCTGCCTATTCTTTCCAAGGCTTGTTCGAGCGCTTCAATGTCGAAATCTTGTTTGTCGCAAAACACTGAAGTAGCGTTCGACAGTAAAAACGCTATTATAATCAGCGGGTTAAACCGCCAAGACAAAGCTAATAAAAATTCAGCCATATTGTTTGAGTGAAACCGAGCCAATCGTGGTAATATACTGAAACGCCTAAAGATGCGAATCCGAGCAAAGACAAGTATGCCGATAATTCCGCCGAGCGCGGATTCGAACATAATGCAAAACGAGCGGTTCCAATGTTTTCGTAATTATATAATGACGATAGTGTTATTCCTGCGCCTGCGTCGAAATCAATCGAACTGCCGATTTCAATACTAAGCTCGGGCATTATTCGGTATCCCAAACCCATGGTGGCAGTTCGAGAAACTGACTGTCGGGTTGAAGCTTCGTAAGCTCCTCGAAAAATATTATTGAAACCGGCACCTAATTGAAAATTTTGCTCCATCGCCAGAATTGCGCCGATATGTGTGTCGAATTTCAAATGATTAGGATAATCTGTGATTGAAAGCGATGATAAATCGAAAGCTGATGCTATAGCAAAATCGTCGGTAATCTTTAATCCGAAAACAGTTTGCGTTTCGAGTTCGGAAAAGATTTCGTTTCCGCAATAATTTACAGCAAAAGACGAGTAAATATCATCTGTCAAAGAAGTAACTAATGAAATATAGGAGGCGCTGAGTTCTTTCAATCCGAATCGCGAAGGGCTGAAGCCAATTGAACAAATAAGAGAATCGCTCAGGCAAACCAATGCGGGATTGGCTTCGGTTGATGTTCCAATAATAAAAACAGCGCCCGTAACAGATGGAATGTCTTTGAGCGCTGGGATAAGCGTATGAGAATTAAGCCGAACGCAAACGATGAGCAACAAAACGAGAACTTTTTTCATTGTTGTATTCCAATAGTTTGCGGTAAAAGCACATCGAAAATTGGCGACCGCCACCAAATTTACTTATGATGCTTCGATAATAATTGCTTCTATGATATTGGTAACGTTTTCGCAGCTGTTGACGGCGCGTTCGAGTTTTTCGAAGACTTCTTTCCACTTAATCACCAGCATAGCCTGATTTTCCTTGAACAAGTTCGAAAGGGACTGGCGGAAAAGTTCATCTGCTTGGTTTTCGAGTTCGCGCACTTTGATGCAATGTTCGTTGATTTTCTTAGCGTTCTTCATATTGCGCAGACCTTTGAGCGATTGCTCGATTTCTTCGATGCAATTGACAATGATTTTTGCCAATTCAAGCGCTTCGGAACGTGTTTCTTCGATTTGGTAAAGCGAAAAGCGGAAAACGGCAGCATAGATATTATCGGTTATATTGTCTAACTGCTTGATTAAGCGAAATATGGATGTGCGTTCAATCGGCGTGATAAAAGTTAAATGCAAAGCGTCGGTGCATTTATGAGTAATTGCGTCGCCTTCTTTTTCAAGCTCTTTTATTCTTGACATAACTCCTTCGACATCTTTGCCGTCGGCTGTGAATTTCAGCAGTTCTGCGGCGGCTTTCCGCGATACGACGATGTGTTCTTCGAAGTAATTATAGAAATCATATTCTTTGGGAAGAAACTTTTTTATCATTTTATTACCACAAATTATTTAATCAAAATATTTAGAGCCATGTTTCATAGTGAAAAAGAAATTAGAGCCTATGCCCGGTTGACTTTCGACCCAGATAACGCCGCCGTTGTTTTCAATCAATTCCTTGCACAGCACCAAGCCAAGCCCTGTGCCTTTTTCGCCGGAAGTGCCCACGGTTGTATGTTGGCTATCGATTTTAAAAATTTTTGCAATATCAGCCTGTTCCATGCCAACACCGTTATCCGAAACGCTAGCAACGACTTCGTCCTTTCCGTTCAATTTGGCGGAAATAGTAACTTTACCGCCTTCGTGAGTGAATTTAACGGCATTGGATATTAAGTTGCGCAATGTAGTATTAATGGCGTTGGAATCAGCAAAAACATACAAATCAGGCGGAATGTTATTAATTAAAGTGATTGATTTTTGTTCGGCGTTTACTCTTAATAATCCGATATTAAGTTCAACAAGCTGGCATAATGAGAAATTTTCCGGATTGCACTCGATTTTTCCGCGTTGCAAACGCGACCATTGGAGAAGATTCTCAAGAAGTTTATACAGATGAGTCGCGGATTGATTGATGTCGTCGGCAAGCTCTTCTATATCTTCGATATCGAGCATCCTGACGTTTTTATGCAGCATTTCTGAATAACCGATAAGGCCTTGAAAAGGGCTTTTCAAATCGTGGGCGATAATCGAAAAGAATTTATCTTTGCTAATGTTTAGTTCTTGGAGTTTTTCTTCGGATTCGGTAAGTTTTTGGTTCAGGGACATTTGCTCCATTACTTGAGATTCGATTACTTCGCGGGAAACTTGTAGTTCTTCAATTAATTTTTCCAATTCTTCTTCTGTTTGCTTGCGCGAAGAAATATCTCGGATTATGCTGCATACGCAGTTTTGGCTTTTTACTTTGGCTGAAGAAAAGGTGAGTTCTATTGGAAAAATTGTTCCATCTTTTCTTATTGCAGGCAATTCAACGGTAATTCCTTGAGCGTTAATGTCTTCCTTGATTTGGTCGTATACTGCTTTCTCGTAAACGTCTTTATATGCGAGCGGCGCTATAAGGTTGTGCAACTCTTTTCCGACAGCTTCGTCGTAGCTGTATCCGAAAATCCGCACTGCCGCATCGTTTATAAACGAGACTTTGAAATCCTCGCCGATAAACACGATTGCGTCTTTGGCATTGCTGGCTATGCTGCGAAATTTTTCCTCGCTGTCGCGGAGCCTTTCGGAAATAATTTCATTTTGGCGTTCCTGATGAAACTTGTATAATGCAAATTCTATGAGAGTCGGCAAATATTCTTTGTAATTGGCTTCTTTTTTGATGAAACCGAAAGAGTTCTGTATTGCCGAACGTTCAATCAAACTTTCGTCCTGCAATGAAGTAAGAAAAATTATCGGCAGGTCATGGTTTTGGTTAATTCTTTTCGATAGTTCAATTCCGTCAATTTCATCAGGGAGGCTTATATCCATCAGTATTAAATCCGGCTTTTCTGATTCGAGTATCGCAAAGCACTCCGAGCTGTTTTTGGCAACGCCGGCAATTTCATAGTCGGCTTGTGTTAATATCAGCTTCAGGAAAGATGTTACGACAACATCGTCTTCTACTATCAGAATTTTTGCTTTTGCCATCATTTGAATAACCGCTTACTTTTGCCTTTGCCCCATTTTAAGTTAAATACAAATACTTAAATTAAGAAAGATTTGTCTTATTTAAAAGTAAAATAACAAAAAATTGTTGCAAGTTCAATATTTATTAAAGCCATCAGTGGCGGCAACTGCCTATTATCATGTGAATGAAGTTGAATAATTAAGGTGGCAACCCCAACAAATTTGATTACTCCAAATT
>CAYLSY010000105.1:0-8150 GCA_964386275.1 uncultured Hyphomicrobiales bacterium | reverse complement strand
AAATAATATTAAACTTATCAATTTGTTTGCAAATAATTTTTTTTCTTTATGATTTTACTCTAAACCAATTTATTATTGATGGAATTACTATCATATTATTTTCTTCGACATTACTAAGCGCAATATTAATAAAATAAATAGAAGTTGAATAATAAATTATCATAGAATTTATTGTTTGTAAGAAGTAATTTTAACCGGCGAATCCGGCTTCAAACGCAAGACATTGGTTATGATAACGGTATCTCCGACGGCAATACCGTCGAGAATTTGAACCGATGATTCAGCTCTGATGCCGGTTTTGACCTTTTGCAGCGTGGCTTTTCCCGAACGGCATACATAGACCTGATAACCGCTGATTGAGGGCAACAGCGCTTCGGAAGGAACAAAGACAGTTGTTTCTTCGGATGTAAATGCTAACGCGATCTTTGCAGAAGTGCCGGGAACAAGTTTTAAATCGCTATTTCTGGCAATGGCTCGAATCATGCAACTGCGTGTTTTTACGTCCACATCGGGTTCAATTGCCGTAACTATTGCTTTTTGCTTTCCGGGCAAATAATCGACAGTGAATTCGATTTCCTCGCCGACCTTTATATCGTTTGCATAGCGCTCCGGCACGCTGAAATCAATTTTAATTGTCGATAAATCCTGCACCGAAACAAGCGGCGTATTCGGATTGACAAAAGCGCCGACGCTCAAATCCCGCAATCCGAGACGACCGGCAAACGGCGCTCGAATCTGGGTTTTCGACAGTTCCACTTCAAGAATCCCAATATCCGCCTTCAGTTTATCCACCGTGTTGTTTACCTCATCCAAGCGCTGACGGCTGACCGCGCCACCGTCGAAGCGGGTTTTTTCGCGTCCTGCGGTAGTTTCAGCCAAAGCAAGTTCTGTTTCGAGCTTCTTTAGCCGCGCTTTAGTGTCGGAATCGTCCAACTTGACGAGCAACTGCCCTTTGCCGACGGCGGCGCCGTCGCGGAATTCAATTGACTCAATGCGGCGGCTGAGTTCGCTGACTAGCATTACGCTTTCGTTTGCCTTAAGCGTGCCGACGGTTGTTACGGTAAAAGTTGCGGTCGTATCGCGCAAAATATAAACATCGACCGGTACAGCAGGGTCGGCAGGAGCGGCTTTCAGCGATTCGGCAAGTTTGCTATCCAGCGACAACTTCCAAACAATCGCCAATACCGCAAGCACAATGATTACTGCAATAGCGAGTATTCGTTTTTTCATAATTAATTTTAATTTATTGAGATATTTTATTCATTGGTTTTATAATTTAACGAAATATCCGACATTAAGCAACAGCTTTTTACCAGAATAATGAGTTCGTTGGATTATTGGATTGATAGGATAATATAGAAGTATGAAACCTATGAAAATATCCTAAAAACGGGCTATTCCGGGGTTGACCCGGAATAGCATTTGTGGACTGGCTCAAATTTTGAATGTGTATGGCAGAAAATATGTTCAGTAAAAGTCAAAATATTTGAGTCTAAATAAATTACACTCATTCAAATATTCATATGTAGTTTACGCATCTATGACTCTAAACTTATTTCTCTCTATTTATAGTTACCAATAGCCTTCATGTAAGTGGCGATAGCATATTTATAATTCGTTTTAAATTCAATAAGCTTGTCTTGAGCATTTTCGAGCGCCGCCTTGGCTTCGAGCAAATCGGACAAACCGACCACACCGGCTTTGTAGTTCGATTCGACTACTTTGAAGTTTTCTTCAGCCTGCTCGACCATTTTCGAGCCAAGCGCAATATTGTTGAATGCCTCGTTAAGTGAGTTCCATGCTTGGTTGATTTGCAATTCGAGTAATTCTGCCGTTTCGTTCTTGGTTAATTCTGCAATTTCCTCCTGCACTTTCCGCTCTTCGAGCGAATGCGAAGCTTCCCACCATCCGGAAATCGGAATGCTGACCGTTCCGAGCAGCATAGCGTTGTAGCTTGTCTTGTCCATTACATTGTTGCACATTAAAGCGCCGCCGACGGCAACGGAAGGCAGGTATTCGCCGCGTTTGATGCTTGTTTGCAAACGTTCGGCATCGATTGCTTTTTGAAGTAAATTCATTTCGTAGCGGCGCGACACGGACTGATGAACATCTTGAAAAAAGCTCTGTGGCGGCGGAATATCAATATCTTCAATCGACGGCTCGAACTCTTTCGAATAAGCGATACCGATATGCTGGCATATTGCCCGGCGCAGCATATCCAAGCCGTTTTCCAATTGAATTTTGTTAATATTCAACTCGCTCAATTTCAAGGATACCTTCAAAACGTCGCTTTTATCGACTAGACCAGCATTGAAAGCTGAATTTACGTCCTTTTCCAAATTCTGCAAAAAATCGATATATAGTTCAACCGTATTCAGTTTCTTTTTTAGCGAAACCAGCTTCCAGTAAAGCTCTTCGGTTCGCTCTAAGATGTTGTATAATTCGATATTCAACTTGTCTTTATTGATGTCTATAGCAAGCTCGGCAAGCTCGTTTCCGGCGCTGATTCTGCCTCCGGCATAAATCGGCTGCATTACGGTCATATTAGCGACGAACAAGTTATCGAGCAATTCCATTGTTGTTCCGGGCATATATGCAAACTGAGTGGCAGTCTTAATATGCGCCGGATTACCGTCGTAAACCGGCAGATTGCCGCCTTTGGTTTCCATTTTAACTAAGTAATCGGCGGCATACATCCCGAATGCGCTTGCCGAAACCTGCGGAAAATACTTTGTATAAGCAGCTGATTTCGTCTGCTGGGCGGAAGTAATTTCCAACTGCGCTTTCTTGATTTTAGCGTTATTTTCGATTGCCAATTGCTTGCACTGTTCGAGCGAATAAGTCGTTTGTGCCTGCAAATTCATACCCAATAAGATAGCAAGCATTATGATTGCGATTAATCCACTTTTTTTCATATAGCAGTCTCCTCTATTTCGGCATTAACCGGATGTTTATCGCGTGACCGGAACAAATACCAGTATAGAACTGGCAAAACAAGCAGGGTAAGCGCCATCGAGAATATCAAGCCGAACGATATGACCGAAGCGAACGGTCCCCAAAGCGTTGAGCCGCTGAGCATCATCGGCAGCAAACCGACTGCGGCAGCCGAAGACGTTAGGAATATCGGACGCAATCGGCGTTTGCCAGCGGCAATTGCGGCTTCTTTAACCCGCATTCCAGCATCGCGAATCAACGAATCGGCATAATCGAGCAGGATGATTCCGTTTCTGACGACAAGTCCGCTTAGGCTGATTATTCCGAAAAATGATGTAAAACCGAATGGATAACCCATCACCAACAGCCCAACGCTGGCTCCGAGCAGGCTCAGCGGAATCGTAAACATTATCAAAAGAGATGAGCGGATGCTTTTGAATTGGAAAAGTAAGATGAAAAAGACCAAAATTATGCCAATTGCAAGAGCAGAGCTTAATCTTGGATATTGTTCGCCTTCATTTTCGTGTTCCGAACCGTAACTAATTGAAATACCTTTAGGCAGCTTCATCTTTTCGATTTCATTCATTCCGATTTTCAGGATGTCCGATGGAATGATGCCGCGTTCGACATCAACTTGCACACTGAGTGTGCGGACACCGTTACGGCGGACGATTTGACCTTCGGTCCATTCCGGTTTCGGCACAGCGATGGTACGCAGAGGCAGATAGTTCGAAGTTAAAAGCGTCGGCAGATACATATCGCTCAGCTCGAAATCCTTGTCCAGTTTATCTTTTTGCTTGCATAACTGAATGTTAACCGGATTATCATCCTCCCAAATCGTCGTAACCGGCAATCCCTTTTGGGCAATCATAAACGATGTCATCAAATCGAATTTCGTAAGTCCCAGCCTTGTCATTTCGATATTGTTCAAATCGAACTTCAGCGCTTGCTTGGCTTCGAGATAATCGTTGCGAACCCAAACGACGTGAGGAATTTTACGGAACATCGATTCAATTTCGCCTGCCACAGCCTTGATTTGCGAGATGCTGTCGCCGGATATACGCACTTCTATCTGCGCTTTATTTGGGTTGAAGTCTATTTGCTTGAACTTGACGAATGCTTCGGGATATTTGTTTGTGTGTGATTTCGAATAATCATTGAGCAGTTCGAGCGTCATTTCGTCTGATTCGGTATTGACAACCATTTGGGCATAATTTTTCGCCGGCATATTCGGCGCATAAAGCGTATGGAAACGCGGAGAGCTGCAACCGATGAAGGATGTAAGGTTCTTTACTCTTTTATCCGATAATAAATCATTTTCTACGCATTTGACGATGCTGTCGGTCGTGTTGAGCGGCGTTCCTTCGGGCAGATAGATTTCAACAGCAAATTGGTTGCGGTCCATCTTCGGAAACAGCTCCCGCTGCGAGATTGACACAAGATACAAACCGACGGCAATAGAAACAAATCCAACGGTAACTGTAATTTTGGGGAATTTAAAAGCAATATCGATAGTTGCATTATAGACCGACTGCATAATATCGAGTATGCTTTTGCGTTGCTTGACGTTTTCTTCGTCATGCTTCTTCAAGCCGTGTTTGATTAGTTTTAAACATAAATACGGCACCAGTAGAGCAGATATGATAAGTGATGCGCCCAGAGCAATCGCAATAGCAATCGGAAAACTGCCAAGAAAATCCTTGCCAATTCCCTTTAATGTAAAAATCAGAGGTGTGAAACATGACAAAATAGCCATCGTTGCTGTGAAAACGGGTATGAACAGCTCTTTTACGCTGTCGACGGCGGCGACCGATGGTTTCACCTTGTGGTCGAGTTTTTCGACGTAATTATCGATAATGACAATCGAATTATCGACGACCATGCCGAGAACCGCTATCAGAGCTGCAAGCGTTACCGTGTCGAGCTGCATGCCTATTGCATACATCACCGATAAAGTAATCAATATTGAAACTGGAATAGTCAAACCGGCAACAGAAGCGACTCTGAGCGGTAATAGCAGCATTGTAACAATTATTACTGATAAAATTGCGATACCGAATTCCTTGAGGAAATGGACTATTGAATGCTGCACGATTTCGGCTTGGTTAACGATTTGGGTGATTTTAACATCCTGCGGCAGTGTCTCGGAGTAATCGTCGATAATTTTTTTAACTTCGCCGCCGAATTTGACGATGTTGTTGCCTTCGAGCATTTCAATCGAGAGCAGCAAACACTTTGTCCTATTATTACTGATATAAGATTCTGTTTCTTTCATTTCGCGTCTGACTTGCGCCACGTCTTTCACTCGGACAACGGCGCCGGTTGGGTCGCTCAAAATGATGTGTTCGGCAACGTCTTCGGCTGTTTGATATTTTTCGGAGAAATGAACCGGCATTTCGATAACGTTGTTTTTGACTTCGCCGCCATAAACGAGCGAGCCGTCGGTTTTGAACGACATCATTATCATCAGCGGTTTAACGCCATAGTAGGACATCTTTTCCGGTTGAAGGTAAATGTTTATTACCTCGTTTTGCATACCGCTGCGGTTCAGTTTCGAAACAGACTCAATTTGCCGTAAACGGCTCTCCAAGCCCTTCATCATTTCGTTCAATTCTTTATAGGTCTTTGTTTCAGACTCAAGGCTGATGAGCATAGCAGAGGTATTACCGAAA
This sequence comes from uncultured Hyphomicrobiales bacterium, assembly GCA_964386275.1. GTDB lineage: Bacteria > Bacteroidota > Ignavibacteria > Kapaibacteriales > UBA2268 > CAYLSY01. The sequence continues at coordinate 2,544 of CAYLSY010000105.1, read as the reverse complement.
TCATCGTTGACGAAAATACCGTATAAATCCGAAGGAAGTTTGGCTTTAAGAACGTTCAAACCATGTTTGATTTTCGCCCAAAAGTCGCGTGGTTCGTCGACATCGTCGTTGATTTCGACGAAAATATAGGTAATTCCTTCTTTCGATTGCGAAGTGGTTTTCTGCTTATTAACCTCTTTAAAGCCAAAGAGATAGTTTTCAATTGGCTGGGCAATTTCTCTTTCCATTTGCTCGCTCGAAGCGCCGGGCATAGCTGCTACAATCACGCCTTGGCGTATGGTGAAGTCAGGAAATTCCTGACGCGGCATAACCACCAGCGAATAAATGCCGGCGAGCATCAAAATGCCGATTATCAGAAGCATTATTTGTTTATGCTTGATAGCTGATTCAATTATATTGATTCTGTGTTTCATGGTTCTCCTTTTTACTGCAAAACCGTTATTGGAGCGCCGTCATAGAGCTTTTGCCAGCCCTTGACGACTATATTTTCGCCAACGGACAAACCTTCGACAACAACTATGTTATTCCCGCTGTAGCTACCTGTAATAATAGGCCTTTTTGTTACTGAGCGCTTGTCGACGGAAGGCACGTAAACAAAATTTTTACCGCCTTCGCTTATGACAGCATTGTTCGGAATGGTCATCATGAGCGACCCAGAGCCTTTTTGCATATAAACATTGCAAATCATTCCCGGTTTCAGCATATTTTGCTGATTTCGAATTCGGATTTTTACGTCATAAGTATGCGAAATGATGTTTGCGACAATACCGATTTCATCTACCGTGCCGCTGAACTCCATATTTTCAAGCGCAGGCACGATGATTTTTGCTGGAGAACCTTTCTTGAAACGCGAGATTTCATTTTCTTGAACGGAGACTTTAACAAGAACTTCATCGATTTTATATAGTGTGAAAGCCGCTCCCACCGGCATTGCGCTCGAACCCGGCTCGATGTTGCGCTTGCCGACCATAGCTGAAACGGGGGATTTTAAAGTGCAATCGTTTAAGTTTTTGCGAGCAATTTCCGTTGATGAGATAGCCTGCTGGAGCTTGGTTTCGATATCAACGAACTTGATTTCCGGCAAACTGCCTTCTTTATAGACTTTCGACAGCCTTTCGTAGGCATCGCGAGCCTGCTTTTCTGTTGCTAAACTTAAATTGAGCGCGCTTTGGGGCATGGTCGTATTCAATTGCGCCAACACAGCGCCTTTTGAAACGAATTGACCTTCAACGGCATAAACGCTTTCGACCGTACCGGCGGTGGCAAAACTGACAGGTATGGTCTGGGCGGCTTCGACAGAGCCAATGTAGTAGTTATTTTTGACGGAAGTATCGTTCAAAACGACGGCAATTTCAACAGGGAAAGCCGAGACGGTTTTGTTCAGGCTGTCGTTCGATTCGCTCCGGTAGCATCCTTGCAGAGCGAAAAGCGCAGCCAGAGCCGCTAATCCGATGTAAGTTTTTGTAACTTTCATATAAATGACCTATTAATGAATATAAAACTGTTATCGTATTTTAGTCGATATAATTATAAAAAAAATTGTATTTCAATTTTAAGCAATATTCAACGATAATTTAAGCAATATTCAACGATAAATTATAATTGCTTCTTCGAAAAAGCGCCTATAGTGCCATTCCGGGTTTGATTCGAAATCAATTTCTAATGACTGGGCGTCATTTTGAAGGATAGATTCCGAAATATGCTAAGGATAACGTGTTCCTTTTTAATAGTTTTCAATGTGTTTTTTATTATTTTTAATATTATCATATATTTATTACAACGTATCATTGCCAATTATTCCCAAAATTTATACGTATTAGTATTTATATAAAATTAAATGTCATTTCCGCTTTATAAATATATGAATACTAATAACGTATTACGGTCGATAATGTTTCAAAAAAAATCGAAGCATTATCGAATGCCCCGAAGGATGATTTCGCTCATCATTTTTGTTAGTTTCTCCCATTCAATTTGCTTGTTGGCAAGCAGGTAATTGGTAATTAAATTCTTGTTCATCAAGGTAATTAAGCGTGCTATGCTGTTTGCTTTATCAGGTGTAATTGATAGAAATTCCTTGCGCTCAATTCCGAATAGCAGAATGTTTTCGATGAACTCAATATCCCTTTCGAAATACATATCGTTGACTTGTCTAATCAAGATGTTGTTGTCGCGAAGCTCGTCCAGCAGCAAGTTGTATAAATTAGTCAGGTTTAATATTTCATGAGTTAATCCGTTAAAATAAGCAAAAAGCTGCTCTGATGCTGAATTTAGTGCGCCGACTTTATTACGGATGTTTAACAATAGAGCGCCTGCAACGCTGTTGACTACATCCAAAAAGACGTCATCTTTCGATTTATAGTAGTAATAAAGCGTAGATTTGCCCTTGCGTACCGCAGAAGCTATATCTTCCATTGTTGTTTTGAAATACCCGTAGCGCATGAAAAGGATTTTAGCCGCTTCGATTATTTCAGTTTTTACTTCATCGTCTGTTTTTTTCTTTTGTGCCATGTTTTCGACCAATTTCGTTTTCTATTCGATGCA
>CAYLSY010000104.1:0-8165 GCA_964386275.1 uncultured Hyphomicrobiales bacterium | reverse complement strand
GTTTTCTGGTGCTTTCTTTTCGCGCGTGAATTTATCGTAAATTACGTCAAGGATGTCATCGGTTAAGACTGCTGTCGGCTTATTTTCGATATTAAAGCCTTTGGATTGCAATAGTTGCACGATAGCATCCTTGCCGATATTAATTTCTTTCGCTACAAAAAGCAGCTTCATATTTTTATTTTCTGCCATATTTGCGATTTTGTGTTTTTTGTACACTAAGTTTAAAGCCTGTCGAACAATTTGTCCGAAAAAAGAAAAAAACTAATAATTTCTAATTTTTTCGAGTATATCTTCGTTTTCTTGTTCTTCGAATTCTGTTAAAATAATTTGGCGAAGTTCAATAAGCAATTCCTTTGTCATGCCTTCAATCGAAAGCAGCGAGCCGATGTCGTGGTCGAGGAAATCGCGTGCTGTTTCCACTTTTAATTTGAACAAACCCTTATAAACATCGGGCGGTATTTCTTTTTCGAACTCTGTTAGTTCAATATCTTCGCTGCCTTCCTTAATCAGCGTCAGCGAATAGCCCGTCAATTTTGAGGCAAGGCGAACGTTTTGCCCGCTTTTACCGATTGCAAGTGATACTTGGTCATCCGGCACAATTACCGTTGCGCTGCGGGTTTGCGGTGATACGAGTATTTCTTTTACTTTTGCTGGAGATAACGCCTTTGCGATAAAAGCTTGTATATCTTCGGAATATTCAATCAAATCGATGTTTTCATTGTTCAATTCACGAACAATAGAATGGATGCGGATACCCTTCATTCCAACGCAGGCGCCGACCGGGTCGACACGCTCGTCGAAGGACATGACGGCAACTTTCGAGCGCTCGCCCGGGTCGCGGGCAATCGCTTTGATTTGGATAATGCCGTCGAAAATCTCAGGTATTTCGATTTCGAATAATCTTAGCAAGAACTCATCGGAGGAGCGAGATAAAATAATTTCAGGCATACCAGAAGCACCGCTGCGGCGAACTTCTTTGACAATCGCCTTAATTGATTGGTTCTTCTTGAATTTATATGGTTCGTTCGGAATTTGTTCTTCGCGAGGAAGACGCATTTCAATCTTGTTGTGCATTACAAGAATGTCATTAGGTCTGACCTGATAAATTTCGCCGATGATGATTTCGCCGACTTTAGTCGAATATTCTGCATAGATGTTATCTTTTTCGATTTCTCGTATCTTTTGGTTAAGATTTTGTGCAGCGAGCGAAATAAGTCTTCTGCCGAAGCTTTCAGGTATTTCGTCGAGAGCAATTTCTTCGATGAAATCGTCTCCGACTTCGTAATCCTCGCCCGAAGTAAGCGCTTCTTCCAAAGAAATTTCGGTAACGGGGTCTTCGACGGTTTCGACAATTGTTCTCATCAAGTAAATTTCAATATCCCCGCGCTCCATGTTGGCAATGATTTCATAATTGGCATTTTGTCCGTATTTCCGTTTGACAAGCATGCCCATAGTGTCTTCGACTATTCCCTGAAGCAAGTCGCGGTCGATGTTCTTTTCCTTGGCCATCTCGGCAAAAGCGTCTATGATGCTCTTTTTATCGACCTGAAATTTTGTCTTTCTTTTCGGCATTGTCGGCTTATTTTTTGTTTTTTAATAAAAAAAAGGGCGCTCAATCGCCCACTGACCAAATCATTACAAAAATACAAAGTTTTTGCCTTATTTCAAATAACTTTTATTATTTCAATTACTATTGTTAATGTTTTGAAGTTGATTTTTAAGTAATAATTGCGGCAATTCATGCCATATACTATTTTCTTCGGCAAAGAAACCAGCTTTCAACAAATATTCCTTTTGTTTTTTTTTCTTTCCTATGATATATAATAAGTTATAAAGCAGAAACATACTTTTAGAGAAGTACTTTTCGCTAAGAATATAAAGAATAGTCGAAAATTTATTCAATCTTTTATTGCAAAACAAAAGTTTTGATTCAACAAGCATTTTTTGAGTAACGCCTTTTGAAAAAGCAATCTCGGACGAGCCTCCGCGGTAATGTGTAATAACTGCTCGAGGCTCGAAAATACGTTTTAATCCCATTTTCGATAATTTCCAGCAAAAATCCGTTTCTTCGCTGAAGAAGAAGTAATCCTCATCGAAGCCGCCTGCCTCGAAAAACACGGAATTCCGTGTGGCGAGCATTGCTCCGTCGCAATATCCGACGGAGTGTTTTCGAGGCTTTCGTATCTTGTTGTCGAACAATAATTTCCTGAAAAGTCTTTCGAAAGAATATAAAAACGAAAATTTCTTTAAAGCCAGCTTAATTCCGGGGAAATCACCGAACGAATGTTGATACTTGCCGCTTGGGAAAAGCTGCATGGCGCAAGCTACTCCGGCGCTTTTGTCATGCCCGATTAAATTAAAAAGAGTTTGAATTGAATTTTCATGGAACGTAATATCGGAATTGCAAAGGAAAAGAATCTTGCCGGTGGCTGCTTTGCATCCGATATTGATAGCTTTGGAGTATCCAAGGTTGGCATCTTGAAAAAGAACTTTAACCGGAAAAGTAAAATTTGAAATTGCGGATTTTGTTTCCGTATTTGAAGCGTTATCGACTATGATGATTTCAAAACTAAGCCCGCCTGGCGCAGTATCGAATATAGACTGCACGCAGCCGAGCGTAAATTCCGGCGTGTTATATGATATTATGATAAAACTTGCATCAATCATTGCCTATCGGGAAATCTGCATCATCCTGTTTTTCTTGATACTGCCGTTTGCGACGAGTTGAATGCCGTATGTACCCATATTTAGCCCTTTCATATTGACAAGGACTTCGTTTTCTCCTTTTTCATAGATAACGTTATTAATAATTGTCATAGCCTTGCTGCCGCGGAAATCGTAAAGTTCAAGAACGACAGACATTTTCGAGGGAACATAGAATTTGATGTAAGTTTCCTCATCTGCAGGATTGGGGCGATTTTGCCAAAGAAATACTTCATTTTCGTTGAATGTGGTATCTTCATCCTCTACCCCGGTTAAGCCTTCCCATCCGGCGAGCGTAGCCAATAATGACCAAAAAGCGTTACCTTTGCAATAGCAATTGATACATTGCGAATGGGCGCAACCGCCGAACTCGTAGCAATCCGGGCATGATTCAGGATGCAATGCGCACCATTCTTCAGCCCAATTGCGGGGTTCGGTTTCGCCGTCGATGTAGTATGAGCAGTAATCGTCGGCATATTTATCAAGGTAGAAATTGCCGCTTGGGTCGTAGCTTTCAATATCGGCAAAATCAAATAGTATTTTATTATTCGTTTTACAGTATTGGCGGATTAGTTCGTTATTGTGGTGCAAAGTGCCGTCGAGTCCAGTTCCATTGAGATGGCCGGTCATATAAATGAATTTAATATCGGGGTATGCTATTTCGAGATTATTCATTAATGACAAATATGTATTAACATTTTGAGCTGTAGCATCGTTAAGTTCGCCGCACCAAGACCACATGACAATGTTTGGCATATCGGTTGCGGCATCAAGGTATTCTTGTGTTTGCTCTGCCCATTCTGTGAAATTTGGGTTACCGAGGTCGCCGTAGAACATATCGTCGGCAATTTTCAATGTTCCGTCGCCGTTGTTGAATTGGAATATTGAGCCATTGCGGGCAAGCATCTGCAAGCCGGTAATTATCTGGCTGCCGTGTGAAGTATGTCCATAAGCAATTTTGTATAGATTTTTAGCGGCAGTTATATATTCTTCGGGAATTATTTCTGCATTTATAGCCCTATGGTCGATGATAATCGGACCAGAGGCAAACAATTTGACAAATGATATTGCCATTAATACGATTGTAAAGGGTAGAAATCTCGATTTTAAATACTTTTTTCTCATTATTATTCTCCTTGTAATAAAAAATACAAGTAACGTTCAAATGATTCGTTTAATCGAATTATTTTTGATAATTTTGTAATATATGTATTTTATAAGAATTAACCAAAAAACAAGTAATGGAACTGAAAAAAAACTTTTCGACCGAAGATTTTAAAAAAAAGATTGAAAACAAGGATATTATCGTTGGAGTAATTGGCTTGGGTTATGTTGGACTGCCCTTGGCGGTGGAATACGCGGCAGAAGGAGTATTGACTTATGGTTTCGATGTTGATGAAAATAAAATCGAAGCTTTAAAAAAGGGTAAGAATTATATCAAAGACATTGATTCTGTTCAAGTGGAGAATTTGGTATAAACCGGAAAACTCATAGCAACCGAAGATTTCAGTTTACTTGAAAAGTGTGATGCCTTGTTTATTTGCGTACCTACTCCGTTTACGGCAAACAAAGAGCCTGATATTTCATTTATTATTAATTCCTCAGAAGTGGTTGCCAAGCATTTAAAGCGAGGTCAGGTAATTATATTAAAAAGCACCACGTTTCCGGGAACGACAGAAAAATATGTCAAACCGGTTCTTGAAAAGACAGGAATGAAAGCCGGTGAGGACTTTTATCTTGCATTTTCGCCGGAAAGAATCGACCCCGGAAATCAAGTCTGGAACACGAAAAACACTCCGATAGTTGTCGGAGGTATTAACCAAATTAGCACTGAATTGGCTTGTGCCGTAACGAAAATTGCCGTAGAAATCGTTAAACCCGTTAGCTCTCCTGCCATTGCTGAGATGGAAAAGCTGCTTGAAAACATATTTCGGAGCGTCAATATTGCTCTCGTCAACGAAATGGCACAGCTTTGCGACCGTATCGGCGTCAATATCTGGGAAGTTGTCAGCGCCGCATCGACTAAGCCTTTCGGGTTTATGCCGTTTTACCCCGGACCGGGTATCGGCGGTCATTGCATTCTTATCGACCCATATTATCTTGCGTGGATGGCTCGTGAATACGATTTCGTTACGAAATTCATTTCGCTTGCCGCACAAATCAACGAGGATATGCCTTATTACGTGCGCTCTATGATTATCAAGGCGATTGCCAAGCAGCCGATTTGCCTCGACGACGCAAAAGTATTATTGCTCGGTATGGCTTTCAAACGGGATGTTGACGACCTGAGGCATTCACCGGCTTTAAAAGTTGCAGAGTTGCTCATGCTCGAAGGCATTAACAACATAAGCTATTATGATCCGTTTATTCCTTCGATTAGAGTTAATCAGACAACACTCGAAAGCTTGAATGAGATAAATGAAAGCGTTGTAAAACAATACGATGTCGTTGTTATTACCACTGACCATTCTGTTTTCGATATCGACATGATTGCTAAATCAGCTAAAGCGCTCATCGATACCCGTAATGCATGCAAGGACATTGACAATCGCAGCAACATCTCTTTAATCGGAGACGGCAAATGAAAACCGTTATCTCAGTCGTTGGCGCAAGACCCAATTTTATGAAAGTCGCTCCTATCGATAGAGCCATGAAAGCTTACTCTGATAGCATCCGACATTTAATTGTCCATACCGGTCAACATTACGATTACCAAATGTCAGACGCTTTCTTCCATGACCTCGATATGCCGGCACCTTCGCATTTCCTCGGAGTAGGCTCTGGTAGCCACGCCGAACAAACAGCTAAAATAATTGCTGAATTCGAAAAAGTTTGCCTCGAAGTTAAACCCGACCTCGTAATCGTTGTCGGCGACGTCAATTCTACTATCGCTTGCACGCTTACTGCCGTGAAACTCGGTATTAAAACTGCACACGTCGAAGGTGGTCTGAGAAGCTTCGACCGTACTATGCCCGAAGAAATCAATCGTAAAGCTACTGACGCTATATGCGACTACTGCTTCATTACTGAAAAATCTGCCGAATTCAATCTGCTAAACGAAAACTTTCCAAAAGAACATATCTTCTTCACCGGAAATACTATGATTGATTCTCTACACTATGCCATGCCTAAAGCAATCGTTGCAAATACTCCCCAAAAATTTCGACTTAAGTCGAATAAATACTGCCTCATCACTTTACACAGACCTAGCAATGTGGACTCGAAGCCGCAATTGGCAATGCTGTTGGAAAAAATTGCGCTGCTAGCTAAAAGCAGAACAGTTGTTATGCCAGTGCATCCGAGGACGAAGCAGCGTTTGGAAGAGTTCGACTTAAGTCGAATATTTTCTGGTGGTAAAGATTTGCTATTGATTAAGCCGTTGGGTTACATTGATTTTCTGTCATTGATGTTGGAATGTGATTTTGTTGTAACGGATTCTGGAGGGATACAGGAGGAGACAACGGTTTTAGGCAAGCCTTGTATAACATTACGGACAACGACTGAGCGTCCGGTAACAGTAGAGATGGGAACAAACGAGTTAATAATGCCTGATGCAGCAAGAATAACCGAAGCATTTGGCAGGTTATTGTCGGGCGAGCGTAAAGTAGGTTCAATACCACCGTTATGGGATGGCAAGGCATCGGAGAGAATATCGGGAATTATATCTCGGATATTATAGAATTACCACGGCTCATCTTCCATGATATTATAAACATTAGGCGGAGGATCATCGAATCTCAGCTCAGGATTTTCGAATCGAGCATAATCTTTAATATAAGCAAGTTTAACGCTTCCGATTGGGCCGTTACGCTGCTTTCCAATGATGATTTCCGCTAATCCTTCTGCAGGAGTATCGTCGTCGAATTTAAGGATTTTATACTGTTCAGGTCTGTTGATGAACATAACGACATCAGCATCTTGTTCGATACTTCCGGATTCGCGCAAATCGCTTAGCATCGGCTTTTTGTCGGAGCGACCTTCTACGGAACGATTAAGCTGAGCTAGAGCAATTATCGGAATATCAAGTTCTTTGGCGATTTGCTTTAGGCTTCGCGATGTGAAAGAAATTTCTCGTTCACGGCTTTCGGCTTTTGGAGCATGAATTAGTTGCAGATAGTCAATAAAAACTGCTTCAATTTTGTGTTCGGCTTTAAGCCGGCGGCATTTTGCCCGAAGTTCCATGACGGATAACGCCGGACTATCGTCAATATACATCGGCGCGACAAGCAATTTATCCATAACGGTGAGAATTTGATTGATATCGGTTTGAGAAAGTTCGCCGGTTCTTATTTTTTGTTGATTGATTTTTGCCTCGGCGCTGATAAGGCGAATGACAAGTTGTATAGCAGCCATTTCGATTGAAAAGAAAGCGCACGGGATTTGATTTTCAATTGCGATATTCCTAGCAATCGACAAACCAAGCGCAGTTTTACCAATCGACGGACGAGCGGCGATTACTATGAAATCCGATTTTTGAAAACCGCCAAGATACTCATCCAAACCGGCATAACCAGTCGAAACACCAGTCAAGCCTTTGTGGTCTCGTTCATACCATTTGTAAATATGTCCCCAAGTATCTAGGGCAAGTTTTTTTAGGTCGGAATAACTTCGCGAAAAACGTTTTTCGGCAATATCGAAAATGGCGCGCTCAGCTTTATCAACTTCGTCAAGAGCATCGTTGGATTCGTCGTAAGCGTCGGCAAGAATTTGCCCGGCAGTAGAAATGAGCATCCGCTTGAGGAACTTCTCCTGAACAATGGCAGCATGATGCTCTACATTGGCTGCAGTTGGAGTCGTATCGCTAATTTCGGCTAAGTAAAAAGCGCCGCCCACAGCGTCAAGCTGCTTTAGCTTCTTTAACTCTTCGCTGAGCGTGATGATATCAACGTTCACGCCGCGCTCGAACATGTTGAGCATTGCCTGAAATATCTTTTTGTTGGCTTCGATATAGAAGCTGTCGACATTGAGCATTTCGACGACACGCGAAATGGCATTCTTTTCGAGCATCATCGCCGCCAGCACTGCAGCTTCGGCTTCCCGAGAATGAGGCGGTTGGCGGTTGCCCAAGGTTTCATAGCGCCCGGTATCTTCGCGGCGGACGATTTTGTTCTTCTTTAATATGGTATTTATATTATAATCACTTGCGCCTTCGGTCATTGCAATCTCCATAATTCGTCGGAATAGGGAATGCAAAACTACCGCTTTTTTTTAATTCTTGTGCCAATATTTTACATTTTTTTTCCACAAGGTTATCCACAAATAATATTTCCTTCAATAATACAGATGAAAGGAGAACTTCGAAAAAAAACATAATATTTTATCCAAATTTACTCAACAGACAAATCGCATTGTTTCTAGTTGTTTGATTATAGATGACTTATCAAGAAATTTCTTTTTCCCCCTTTGCAAAAGGGGGTAGGGGGATTTTCTTGATTGGCAGCCATTTTTAGTACATTTAACTA
>CAYLSY010000103.1:0-8178 GCA_964386275.1 uncultured Hyphomicrobiales bacterium | reverse complement strand
GAAAATCTTGCCGACGCTTTCGGCGCAGCCGTAGGAGCTTCGCGAGCAGTGGTCGATGCCGGGTGGCGTCCTCACGCCGAGCAGGTCGGTCAAACCGGCAAGACGGTATCGCCGACTCTTTACGTGGCATGCGGTATATCGGGCGCTATTCAGCATTTGGCAGGTATGTCAACTTCGAAAACGATTGTTGCAATTAACAAGGACAAGGATGCGCCGATTTTCAAAGTATCCGATTACGGAATTGTCGGCGATTTATTCGACGTGCTGCCGAAGTTAACAGCTCAAATCAAAGCGGTGAAAAGCGCGTAAATGCAAATAAATTTTGGCTCTGGCATGATGTCGGAGCCAAGCTTTATTTATCTTAAGTATTTCAATTAGTATTAATCTATTGAATAATTAAGCCTATAGTATTATTTTGTGTTTTTACAACAACAGATAATTAAAAATGCAAGAAGCCATCAAAACCTTAAGGGTAAAAATTGAGCAATCGCTCGAAGCAATCAAGCGTTGCACAGATTTAAAGCCTGAAGTCGGTATAATACTTGGTACTGGTTTGGGCAGAATTGCCTCGGAAATAGGCATTAAATATGTAATGAATTACGAAGAAATTCCGAATTTTCCGCTTTCAACGGTCGAATCGCACAGCGGGAAATTGATTTTCGGCTTGTTAGGCAATAAAAATATTGTCGCAATGCAAGGACGATTTCATTACTATGAAGGCTATTCCATGCACCAAATCACATTTCCGGTGCGTGTCATAAAAGCATTAGGCGCAAAAACGCTTTTCATTTCGAATGCCTGCGGCACGGTCAATCCCTATTTTCGTAAAGGGCATATAATGTTGATTGCCGACCACATCAACCTTCTCGGCGATAATCCGCTTCGTGGGCCAAACGACGAGCAGCTCGGCGTCAGGTTTCCAGATATGAGCGAGCCGTATTCTCAGCGTTTAATTGATATTGTCGAAAAAATTGCGCTAGAAAAACAAATTTCCATTTACAAAGGCGTTTATGCGGCAATGAGTGGACCGACGCTCGAAACCCGCGCCGAATATCGCTTTCTTCGAACAATCGGCGCAGATGTCGTCGGTATGAGTACTGTTCCCGAATGTATTGTCGCTTGCCATGCCGGTATGGAAGTGCTTGGCATGTCGCTAATAACCGATGAATGCTACCCGGAATCTTTGAAAAAAACAACTCTTGAGGAAATCATCGCGGTTGCTAACCAAGCTGAGCCGCATTTAACCACATTGTTACGTGAAGCCATTTCTCGAATTTAACAATTTATACGAAACATGCTTGAACATAAAACATATTCTGAAAACGAGCTTAAGTGGCTCAAACTCTCGGGTAGAATCGATAGCGTAACTTCCTCGCAATTGGAAAAACTTATTCAAGAAATGACTGCCGAGGGCAACCGCATTATTGTCCTGTGCTTCGAAGATGTCAATTATATCAGCAGCGCCGGTCTAAGGGTAGTATTTAAATACCAAAGGCAGCTCGGCTCGGTCGGCGGCGAAATCATTCTTCATAAGCTAAGCCCATATATCTTCGATATTTTTAAATCCAGCGGCTTCAGCAACTTCTTCAGAATTATTTCGGATAAGATGGAACTTATTCCTCCGCCTGAAGTCAAGGAAAGCGATATTGAAACGAAATCAATCGAGATTGGCGGAATAAAGTTTGATTATATAAAAAACTCTGTGCCTAAATACATTCTCAAAGTATTCGGCGCCCATAAGAAAACCGACCACAGCTTGTTTACAGAAAATGACGTGGTGTCTGTATCGCCTTCAGATATTGAGTATGGCATCGGGCTTTCTGCAATTGGTAACGATTACGAAGACTATAAGCGCTTTTTCGGCGAAAGCATTGTCTTGCGAAGGAGTTTGTTTTACTATCCTGCTCAGAAAAAAGCGGGTGTAGATTTCATGCTTTATTCGACCGAAAACCCGACAATGAAATATCAATTCTTTCACGGATTCGGCTTCGAAGGCAAGTATCAGGCAATCGCTTCATTCGAATGCCGGCAGAGTTTTTCGAAATTAAGCGATATACTCGAAAACTCGGCTTCATTTATCGATTCGAATTTTTACGGTATTGTGCTGTTTGCCGAGCTGAAGGGGCTTTGGGGAATGAATTTGAAGCAAGTTCCAATATCGGAAAATGCGCCCCAAAGCGGTAGCATCTTCGACGGCGAGCATTTTGTCGAGTGGTTCAATTTTCCGGTTGAGCCGTCGGATATCAACAATGTTCTAATTGCTTCGGGTATTGCATGCAAGGATAAAAGCGCTTTGCCGGCGGAAATTTCCGAGCTGTTTCCGGTGGAAAGCAATTTTCATATACACGGCGCAGTCTTCGAAAAATCTTTGCTTTCGCGAAATCTAACAGAGTTCGACGAGCAGATTAAACGCATTACTCAGAACAACGACTGTGTCAAGGTTCAGCATCTAATGGGCAAAACGTTGTTCAGTGCGGGTATGCTGGGGCTTGTGCCGCTGGAAGTATAATCTTTTAATCATAGCCATGAAGCTTTGTATTCCTCACAATCTTCATGGCTTTAGCTCATAAACGGCAACTGCAGGGAAAACCCTCAAGAATACATAGAATACTATAATAAACAAGCCTATGCTGCCTCCAAGCAATCCGAATTCAACCAAGGTCGGCGAATAATCGAAAACACTTTTACCCGTTAAAGGATTTTCGAGCGCAGGAACGATTATAACCAAGCGTTCGAGCCATATTCCGATTAGCGACAAAATGCTGATAATTGTAAGTAATAATCCGCTTTTTGCGATTTTTACATAAAGTAGCATAAGTGGAACAATTGATACGCAAACGAGCGTTATCGCTGCTGTCAAGCTGTGTCTGCCGCCGGAGAATGCAATCGCAAGAATGCTATCAGCGCCGTTTCCGAATAGTTCAGCATTGAAAGTTTCAATTAAGTAAGTTATTGAAATAATAATCGAAGCGGTAACGGTGATTTTCGTAAGTTTTTCGATATGTTCGGACAATATGATATTTTCAAGTGAATAGAGCTTGCGAATAAAGATTAGAATCAGTGTTACCAGCGAGCAGCCGGAAAAAATAGCACCGGCGACGAAATAAAACGGAAAAATAGTCGAATGCCAGCCCGGAAGCAGTGTTACGGCGAAATCGAACGACACTATTGTATGAACCGAAACGACAAGAGCCGTGGCTATTCCGGCAAACAACTTGTATTTTCGTCTGTATTCCTGCCACTGGAGCGGCGTTCCAATCCATCCAGCGCCGAGAAGTGTGTAGAGTTTCCGCAAGCTCTTTGCTTTGATTTTAGTTCTAATAATTAAAAAATCCGGCAGCATGCCGTAGAACCAAAAGAATACCGACACGACGAAGTAAATCGCAATGGCAAACAAATCCCACAGCATAGGGGAATTGAAATTTGGCAACAAACCCATTTGATTAGGATATGGGAAAAGCCAATAAGCCGCAAACCAAGGTCTGCCGGTGTGAATAAGTGGGAAAAAAGCAGCGCAGCAAAGCGCTACTAGCGTCATAGCCTCTGCGGTGCGGTGGAGGCTCGAACGCCATTGTTGTTTAAAAACATACATTGCGGCGCTAAGCAATGTTCCGGCATGGGCGACGCCGACCCAAAAAACAAAACAAGTAATATCGAAGCCCCACGGCACGTCGTTGTTAAGTCCCCAGACGCCGATTCCGCCGCTAATCGTAAGATAAGCGGAGTAAAATCCCAATAATAGCAATAGGAATGCGGCAATAAGAACTAAGCGGATTATTCTTCTTGAAGCGATACCGCCGCTCTCGTTGTTGACAACAGCGGCAACAGATGCGATTTTATTTACCAGAGATGAGTCTAACTTGAATTCTCCAATTTATTATGATTCGATTCTTTTGCTGAGCGGCAGCGTTATTTGAACAATATTTCCTTCGTCGGCGCCGAAAGTTTCGACTGTCATTGTGCCGTTCATCATGCGAATATTCGATGTTGCGATTGATAAATGCAGAATAATATCGTTAACGTCGAATTTTAATGCTTCAATCAAATTTTTCGAATTTTTCTTGTAAACTTCAATTAAATCGGTAACAAGCGGATTGGCGTTGGTCATAATCTGCACTTCTGTTGCGCCTTCGTATGGGTTTTCGGTTGCTGAAATAGTGATTTCAACATTATCTGAGCCTTGCCTAAGCCCTTCGAAAACTTCATAGAGCGCCGCTTCGAGCAAATCGGCGTTGGCGACAACTTTCACGTCGGCGGATTCTTCCATTAAATTGACTGTGATTTTTGTGTCTTTAGCGTTAGCAATCACTTTGTCAGCCGCTGCAGCCGAAGATTTTGCAAACTTTAGCGTGGCTAAATCCTTGCCAACCGTTTCTCCGGTCGAAGATGACACGTCGTCGATATCGGAAATGAAGGCAAACAGCTCTTCGGAGCTTTCTTCGGCAAGGTTGAGGTAGGAATCATGCTCTTCTTCGGATTCGTAGATTTGGTTATTCAGAAGTTGCAAATAACCAATAATACCTGTTAGTGAGTTACGCAGCTGGTGGCTGAGTTTTATCATGAAGTATGATTTGAATTCACTGGCTTCGCGTGTGAACTGCTCGGCAAGTTGAATTTGCTTGCTGCGGAGCCGGGCTTGCTCTTCGGCGAGTTTTTCGAGCGTAACATCGCGGCCAATACAGTAAATCAGCCCGTCCGGCTTAGAAATTGTGAAACTCCAGTTCAACCATTTGGTGTCGCCGGCGGCGGCGTTCATCAGGAAATCGGTGCGTAAAGTATATTCATCGGTTGTATTTTCGATATTGCTGAATAAAATGGACAAATCCTTTTCATTTGTAAAAAGCTTGTTGATGTTGCTGCCAATCAGTTCCGCAGGCGGAGTGCCGAAAATGGCTATAGATGCGGTATTCATAGATTTCCAAAAGCCATCGAAATCCATAACTGCGATAATATCTTTCGACGATTCGACAATTCTGCGCTGGCTGCGGGTTAAACGTTCCGCTAAATCGACAGCTCTTGCCTTGCTGGTCGTAACGGCAAGCAAGAAGCCGAAGAATGCGAAACTTAGTACGATTGAAATCAGGAACGCAAGAGTGGGCAACAGTTTTTGAAAACTGCCGGTAAATTCCGGAATTGTGGCAAAGTGAACTTTAAATTCCCTGTCGGCGATTGTGATAATCTCGTCTGACGCAATATCGGGAGAGTATTGTCCATTGAATTTAGTGAAATTCTTCGATTGAAAAACATGATGTTGTTTGCCCGATGATTCGATGCACTCGAACACCAGAGTGGTATCCGATGCGATGCCATCGCCCAAGGCTTCCTGGAAAAACAGCGTTGGGTCAAGTTCGATTACAACAGAGCCTTCGTAATTTTTCTTTCTGCTTTCGGCAGTCGAGCGGTTGCTGTCTTTTTTATAGACAGGAATGATTACATACATACCGAGTGTATCGGGCTGGCGAACATCGAAAACGTGAGTGGCAACGACGTTGTCGTTTTCGCGGGATTTGTTCAGGATTTCGGCGACTGATTGGTCTGCGGCAAGGTCTTTGCCGAGCAGTTGAAAGTTTTTCTCTTCCGGAACGATGTATAATATCGGATAATAGCTCTGGCGCTTGCCTTTGGGATGCAGCTGATATGCAGGATTAACCGTGCTTTGAGCATAGTAAATAAAATCGCTCAATTCCTTGTCTTGGACATATTGGATATACATAATCGAGCGAATCGAAGGATATGACTTGACCGGCACTGTTGCATAAAGGTCGAAATAATCCTTAACAACTTGTGTCAATCTGTCATATACTCCACGTATGGATAGCAAAAACTGTTCATTCGAAAGGTTTTTACTTTCGAATCGATTAATAACCGAAGTAACTGCTTTGTCGTATGCGTTTTTTGATTCATTTGCGACTTGCTTTTCAAAAAAGTCTCTGACAAGAAAACTAAGTCCGACAAAGATGATTAGAATTATATAAGCAGGATAAGTCTTAGAGAAATTAAATATTAAGCTCTTTTGTTTACCTGCTTGTTTTAATATTGCATCATAAGATGAAGATGGTATAGATTGACCACTCATATGATTATTCTTAATTATTAAGTATTCGATTTATCAAAATTTATGTTTTCTAACCTAGTTTATCATTTATTACAGCTTCTACTTCGGAAACAAACGAAGAAGTATTAATTGGTTTTGGGATATAAGAATCAAACCCGAGTGCAATATATTTATCTTTGTCGTTTGCATGTGCAAAACCGGTAACGGCAATAACAGGAATTGCATTGCCATCGGGCATACTTCTGATTAATGACAAGATGTCAGTGCCGTTTTGGTCAGGAAGCAAAATATCAGTAATAACAACTAATGGTTTGTTTTGGCGAAGCCATTGGCATGCAGTAGCGCCATCTGCAAATTCGGAAGTCGAATAGCCGGCTTTTTTCAACAGAGTGCAAAAAAGTTTTCTTATAGGTGTATTATCCTCAATCACACAAATCGGTTGTTCTTTTGAAATCATTTCTCACCTGAATTACAAAAAAAATATCAAATAAAAATGCAAAATAAATAATAAAGTTGAAAAAACAATTTTACTTAACAAACTCGAGTTCAACGCGACGGTTTTTCCGTCGTCCGGCTTCGGTTCTGTTGTCGGCAATTGGCGCGACCGAACCGCGGCTTCGCACTAAAAGTCTGCCCTTGGGAACGCCTTTTTTGATGAGGTATTGCATGACCGCATCGGCGCGGGCTTGGGCTCTTTGCGTGTTTTGGTCTGTTGTTCCGGTGTTGTCCGAATGCCCAATAATCCAAAGTCTTGATTGTGGATTAGATTTCATGTAACTAACGACTACATCGAGTTCTTCTCTATCTTTTTTACTGATTTGAGCGGATTCAGGCGTCGAGAATTGCAAGATTTTTTTATAGTTCTTATCAATTTTCACAATTGGTTGTTGCAGCGGTTCTTCCTGAACAGGTTTGGTTTCCTGAGTTGGCTGAATTTCGGCGATTGGTTCGATTGTTTGAATAGCGGCGGATTCATCGACTCTGATGGAAGGCTCTTCGGCTATTTCTTCAACTATTTGCGGAGGAATATAAGCTATATCGGAAATGCTTTCAGCAACATATGGGTTGAAGCCAGGAAATGAAACCCCGCGTTCGTATTCGGCATAAGCTAAATAATAGGGTGGAGCTATATAATTTGGGTTAAATTTCAATGTGTCTATTAGAATATCATCCGGACCAAAACGAAACGCTAAACCGACTTGGGCAGTAACATTTGTTCGAGACGAACCGAACTCCGAAAAGTAATTTGTCGAGGCATGAAGCGCAAAAAAAGGCGATAAATATAATCTCATAACGTGGTTCCAGTCTGCAGAAAACAAATCGAAACCGGCGCCGATATGCAACCCAAGCCTAAAAGTATTTATATTATATGGAAGTTCGACATATTCGTCTTCAATATTTGAATGAACGCGGTCGACACGGCGTTTATAAAACTTTATTTTCGAATTGGTTAGTATTTCAAAGTCCAAGCCTCCGAATAAATGAAAACCGGCAAATGGAAAGGAATATCTTACCGAAGGAGATATTGTAATGTAATTGTAGGTTACGGTTGATTCGAAATAGCGTTCCAAATCGTCGCCGGGTATTGGCTGCGTTGAAAAAGAATTATACCTGTAATCAAGAAATGATATTTTCAGCGAAGCGCCCCATTCTTCTCCCGGAGGCAGCCAATCTCCGCTTAATCCTAAAGATAATCCGACTCCCATACCGCCGGGGAAATCTATCAATTCGGATTCTTCTTCGAATGGGTCTTCTTCAATCTTGAACTTTCCGAAATTTATATTGGTGCTTGCGCCGCCAAAAAAACCAAACCACCAGTCGCCGTGGCGTCTATGCAGTCTTAGTGTATCATTTTCCTTGGTGTATGTATAATCGACAAACTCTCCTTTGGACATTTGAGATGATACCTCAAACGATGAAAATAGAAGAATACAACTTGTAATCCAAAGAAATTTGAGATTTTGGCTTCTTTTTTTTAAAAAATCTTTAAACATGTTCGATTTTATTTCATTTTATTTCTTTTTTTAAAAAATGTTGAAACTTATTTTAGTTTGATGTGTTATTCCAATAAATATAATGTAAAAAAAATTGAATGTGTAAATAAAAGATTTGATCCAAATTAT
>CAYLSY010000102.1:2806-8180 GCA_964386275.1 uncultured Hyphomicrobiales bacterium | reverse complement strand
AAATAAGCAATTCCACTCCCGTCGGCATATAGTACGGCACATGCCCCAGCGGCGACGGAATAAAGCCCGTTACCACCATTCCCAAACCCTTGTCAATCCATATTGAAAAGAACACGGTGAAGCACGCAATCAGCAACAGCTTGAAGTTATTGCGGAATTTCGGATTGAGCAGCAATATCAGCGAGATTATCGCCAAAGCCGCCGAAGTCCACATATACGGCACAAGCGTCGTATTGCCGTCGATTCCGAGGTAAAGGAAGCGGAAATGGTCTATATGACCCGGAATTCCACTGTAAATCGACGTAAAGAACTCCAAAAGTAAAAAGAATACATTTGCGCACATGGCGTAAGTTACTATAATCGACAACTTGCGAATGGGTTCGTCGCCGGCGTCGAATTTCGTCAGTTTGCGCAACAGCAAACATAAAAGTATAAGTAGCGAAGGTCCAGCGGCAAAAGCCGTCGCCAAAAACCGTGGCGCCATAATCGCCGTCATCCAAAACGGACGCGCCGCCAAACCGGAATACAAAAATGCCGTAACCGTATGAATCGAAATCGCCCACGGCACCGACAAAATAATAATCGGACGCAGCCAATGCGGCGGTTTGATACCCTTTTTCTCGGCATCGAGCGTATAGCGGCTGATGACGACATTCAGTATCAAATAACCGAGCAGCGAGACCGAGTCCCAAAACATCGGCGAATTCGGAGTCGGATAAAGAAACATATTGGCGATACGCAGCGGTTGCCCCATATCGACAAAAATAAACAACATGCACATGATTACAGAGCCGATAGCAAGAAACTCGCCCAAAATCGTGATTTTCCCGAACAGCTTGTAATTATGCAGGTAGTATGGCAACACAACCATTACGGCAGATGCCGCCACGCCTACCAAAAAAGTAAATTGAGCTATGTAAAAACCCCAGCTTACGTCGCGGCTGAGTCCGGTAACACCCAAGCCGTTATTGAATTGATACAAATAAGCGAGGGTAGCGGCGCCGATAACCAGCGCAAGGGCGATAATCCAGCCCCAATAAGCTTTAGTTCCGCGAAAAGCATTTTCAAGCATTTCTTTTTCCCTCTCTTATAGTAAATAGTAAACTTCGGGCTTGGTGCCGAGTTCCGCTTTACGACGAAGCGAAAATCGTTTCGTAAGCGCTTTTGAAACTTCTGAATTTTTATCATTAATATCGCCGAACATCATTGCATGAACCGGGCAAGTCTCCACGCAAGCGGGTTGTTCGCCCTTGGCAAGTCGCTCGGCACAGAAAGTGCACTTTTCCACAACACCGCGCATGCGTGTGGGAAACTCCGGATTGAGCGATGCTAAATGCTCGCGCGGGTCAGTCCAGTTGAAACTTCGCGAGCCGTAAGGACATGCCGCAATGCAATAACGGCAGCCGATGCAGCGGTGCCAGTCCATCATCACGATTCCGTCTTCGCGTTTCCAAGTCGCCTTCGTAGGGCAAACGCTGACGCAGGGCGGATTGTCGCAATGGTTGCAAAGCAGCGGGACTTGCTTTGAAAGCAGATTCTCGGGTAATCGCTCGTTTTCCTGCTCAATGAAAGCGTAATGGTATTCTTCTTTCCAAATCCACTTGATTTCATGTCGAGCATTTTCGATATGCGGCACATTGTGTTGTGCATTGCAAGCGTCCATGCAGGCATGGCAGCCCTCAAGCTGAAAACAACGTGTTAAATCCACTGCCATCGCCCATGTAGAACCACCTTTTGTTTGAGCAGCCTTGTTGGCTTCGCCACTGGCTAGCAACTCGAAAGTCGCCTTGCCGCCCAAGCCCAATGCAGCCGTTACTCCGGCGAGCGATAAAAATTTACGTCTATCGAATTTCATCGGACTTCTCCTTTCTGCTCAGATTGCATTTGGCGCGGCTCGTTACGTTTTTCTTCGGGTTGGATATTAGCAGAGCTATCTGCAGCGCCATCGCCTTGAGGTGCATTTTGCATTCCATATGCCTTCATCAAGGCATCCAAGTACCATTGCGGCAGCGGAGCGCGCTCAACTTTGTATTCTTTTACATTTTTTATTTCGGGGTCAATATGGCAATCCCAGCAATAAGGCTTAACGTGCATGTAGTTATGGCACTGGTCGCAAAACTTGCTCTTGCTGTGGCATCTCATGCAATTCGAAGTTAGGCTCATTTCTGCTTCCTCGCTGCCTATCATAAGCTGTTTGCCGTCAACCTTGAACATTCGATAATTCATACGTACCACGGAATCTCGCCACTGGTTAAGTACGTCCATGTGGTAAGCTTTCATGTAATCTGTGTTGTAAATGCAAGCATCCATTCCGGTCGGTTTTTCCGGATTCGGCTTAAAACCGGAATCACCACCGCTAAGGTTGAGCCAAATCGGTGCCGTAAATAATGCAAGGAATACGATGATTCCGAAAAATACTTTTCCACCGTCTTTCATTTTACGCATCCTCCTTTCCCGGGAGCGGTTCCAATCTAAGGTCAACCGTCCGTTCCTTTTCGCCCTTCATTATCAGGGCATTGCCGACCATTTCATGCACTCCGCCGACTTCGACGCCCGGCACCCAGTATTCGAGCAGCGGCGGCAAAGTGGCTTTATCAATAGCGCACATGCAAAGCAATATATTTATATCATTTGTCTCGTGAACGTATTTCACGGCATTTGCACGCGGAAAGCCGCCGCGCATGCGCATTTCGAAGTTCTCCTCAGTACCAAGACCGGCGCCGCTTCCGCAACAAAACGTTTGTTCACGGATGGTGTTGTCGGGCATTTCAATGAACTTATTCATGACGTTTTTGATGATGTAGCGCGGTTCGTCGAGCAACCCCATGCCACGCGCCGGATTGCACGAATCGTGGTAAGTGGCGTTCCAATGGTCGTTGCGGGATTTATCGAGATTGAGCTTGCCGTGCTTGATTAAGTCAGCAGTAAACTCGGATATATGAATCATTTTTGTTGATGCGGCATTATGAAATACCGTGCCGGTTATTGGCGAGCGCGGTACTTCGAGGAAATCAGCCGGACCGTTCATCGTGTCCATGTATTGGTGCAAAACGCGCCACATGTGGCCGCATTCGCCGCCGATAATCCATTTAACACCCAAACGCTTAGCTTCTGAGTAGATTTTATTGTTCAACCGTTTCATCAAATCGTGCGAAACAAACGAGCCGAAGTTTCCGCCTTCGGAGGCATATGTCGAAAATGTGTAGTTGAGTCCGATTTCATGGAAAAGCATCATATAGCCCAAAAGCGTGAAATAGTGCGGCGTTCCGAAGTAATCCGCCGAAGGAATTACGAATAAAACGTCGGCACCTCGCTTGTTGAGTGGTAAATCTATTCGTATGCCGGTGATTTCTTCTACGTCATCGACGCCCATTTGCAAGCTGTCCAAAACGCCGTGGGGCTGGATGCCGAGGTGATTACCGGTGCGGTAGCTGTTTTTGACTGGAGTCATAACCCAGTCGATGTTTACGCCGATTAAGTTCAAAAGCTCGCGCGCAAGAATCGTTATTTCGGCGGTATCGATACCGTAAGGGCAAAACACAGAGCAGCGGCGGCATTGAGTGCATTGATAGAAGTAATAGAACCACTCCTTGGCGACATCTATTGTCAAATCGCGGGCGCCGTTAATTTTGCCGAGAATTTTTCCGACTTTAGTAAAATTCTTCTTATAGACTGAGCGTAAAAGCTCGGCACGCAGCACGGGCATGTTCTTGGGGTCGCCAGAGCCGATGTAAAAGTGGCATTTATCGGCACATGCGCCGCAGCGAACACATATATCCATAAATATTTTAAGCGAGCGGAATTTGTCGAGGCGTTCTCGAAGGCCGTCGAGCAGGATTTGCTGCCAGTTTTCAGGCAATTTCCAATCTTCCTCGTTCGACTGCCATTTGCGTGGATTGGGCTGCGAAAGGTATTCAATGGCTTCTTGAGCGCCGGCGTAATTGAATGTTCCTTTTTTAAACTCGACAGGCGTATCCATCCAACTTGTTTCAGGTATTCCATATTGAAGTTCTTGTGCCAGTTCGTCGGGTTTCTTACTTAGAGACATGAGCTTCCCCCTTTCCTTCCTTATCATAATCCAAAGGCAAGCCTGCGGCTTTCATTACATCGTGAAATTCTTCTTCGTATTCTTTGTAAGTATGGAACTCGACTTCGGGGTTCCATGGGTTTTCGTGGCGAACGGCGCGGTTGTTATTCGCTAAATTGCGAGTCGGCGACATGAAAATGCCTCCCATATGCACTAACTTGCTCATCGGGAAATAAACCAATAGCGAGCAAACAAGGAAAAAGTGCATCCAGAACCATCCGCTTAAACCGACAGGGACAACGGGATGGAAGCTGAGCAACCCGACAGCAAGTTCCTTTGCGGCAACGATGTCGGTTTTGAAGAAATAGCGCATCAGCACGCCGGTTACTGCAATTCCTGCGATTAAAATCAGCGGGAAATAGTCGGCTGCAATCGATATATAACGCACTTTCTTGTTTGTAATGCGACGCATAAATAAAAATCCCAAACCGACAAGAATTCCTATATTAGTTAAATAAAGAATCGGTACGCCGATTTGCATGAACCCATCTAAAGTTTGCAGTATATCGACAAAGCCCGGAGTAGGATAAGTAAAGAAGCGAAAATGCCTCAATACAATTATCAAAAAAGAGTAATGGAAAGCTATGCTAAATAACCACAACCATTTGTCATCGCCGATAACCAGCTTCTTTCCATCTTTCAT
The DNA here is from genome assembly GCA_964386275.1 of uncultured Hyphomicrobiales bacterium. Taxonomy (GTDB): domain Bacteria; phylum Bacteroidota; class Ignavibacteria; order Kapaibacteriales; family UBA2268; genus CAYLSY01. The sequence continues at coordinate 3,450 of CAYLSY010000102.1, read as the reverse complement.
TCCGGATTTTGTATTGCGGAATAGCGAACGGAAAAATAATACTTCGAGCAACATGCGTCCGACGACTCCGAGCGATGAACTTGGGTTGTCCAAACGGTTTTGCTTTATCCATGGTAACGATTTCTGCTGTCCGGCGGTAGTCGGAATTCTGAAGGGTACCGGCGAACGCGCCCATTTGACGATTCGAGCAACGACTCCGATAAGAAAAATTGCAAATGCCGCATACGGCACCGCAATTCCGAACAAAGCCGGCAAATATTGCCCCAGAAATCCGATTACGGCAAGGATGAGAAATCCTAAGATTGATAGAAATATACCCATCAATAGCCTTTCGGTTTATTCAAAAACTTTATTATATCTGTTTTTTATTTCCTTAATTTTGATGTCGAAGATTTTTTCGCGCATTTCCATAAAAATATCCATGGCGTCGAGCACTGCATCGTCGATGTTGTCACAATACTCCGCCAATCGCTTGCGACCTGCCAAATCAGCATCACGCAACCCGACGGAATCGAAAATAATCTCTTTCAATCTAAATAGAAAAGATACAGCCTGCGAAGGCTTCATATCCTGAACTGCACGGATTCGAATGATGTTTTTCAAAGCTGCTAAATAACTATCGCGTTCGAGGTTTTCATCAACGA
>CAYLSY010000102.1:0-2796 GCA_964386275.1 uncultured Hyphomicrobiales bacterium | reverse complement strand
AAATCTTGGGCAGCTCTTCGTTTATGGTGTGGTAGACCGGATTGGTGAATCGGTCGCCGTAATCGGGACGAGCCTGCAAACCTGCGCCGGGTTTCGTCTCGAAAAACGTCTCAAGCCACAATCCAAGCAATTCCTTGCGATTGTTGCGAACCATACCTACTGCATTCATAAGCAATTATCCGAATAGAAGTTTGAAAAAATCAGCAAAGTATAATATGGTAATTGCTTAAGGAAAATCAAAACGATTTTTGATTAATTTTTGTTTTTATAACAGATGTGTTGTTTGAACCAATAGCATGATATATAATGGCTTAGGACATTATTACAACGATATAGAAAACTGAAACGTATATTTCTTTCTCAACTTAATAACTCATTTGGAAAATCTTTCTGATAACATCTGTTCCGATAACAAGATGTCATTCAAAGCAGAACGAATCCCCGAGCGAGGAATCGAAAATCAGCTCCAGCGCTGGGTTATTCGCTCTGATGATAATAACGAAATTACAATCCGTCCCAATTTTTTAGAAGACACTCGGAATACTAATTTCCCTTATGCAACTGCCTTGTAGAATATTTGCTTATCTCACTTCAGCGCCGCTCGCAAAGCCGTCTTTTTCAGTAGTAATAATAGATAATTTTCCGTCCGGCGCATTTGCGGCAAGCAGCATCCCGTTGGATTCCAATCCCATGAGTTTTGCAGGCGCAAGATTCGCCAAGACGACTATTGTCTTGCCTAAAAGCTGTTCCGGCTCGTAATGTTCGGCGATTCCAGCAATGATTTGCCGTTCGGCGCCATCGATTTCGACAATTAAACGAATTAGCTTTTTCGACTTAGGCACTTTTTCGGCAACAAGCACTTTGGCTGTCCTAAGCTGTATTTTCTTGAAATCATCGATTGTAATTTTTTCCTGCGGTTCTACGGGTTTGGTTTCGCAGTTTAGAGGTTTGCCAAGCTTCGCCACTTGTGCAGCAACTGTTTCATCTTCGATGCGGGCAAATAAAATTTCTGGCTGAGATAGCTTTTCGCCCGATGGAATGCAATGATAGGCAGATTCTGTCCAATAATCTTTATGTGCTGGCGAAGGCATGCCTGTTGAATGTTCTTTAATATTAAGGAAGCCAAAAACCCGCTCCGATGCAAAAGGCGCAACAGGCGCGAACAATACAGCAAGCGAACGCACAAGCTGCACACAAGTATAAATAGTTTTAGCGCAATTCTCCTTATCGTTTTTAATTGATTTCCAAGGTTCTTCGTCGTTGAAGTATTTGTTTGCTGCACGGGCGATGTTCATAGTTTCGACCAAGCCTTCGCGAAAACGGAATTTGGCATAAGCCGCCGATATAAGCTTTATGCCTTCAGCCAATGCTAAAAGCATGTTTAAGTCGTTTTCGGAATAATTCTCGACAAAGGCGTCTCGGATTTCGTCGGCGAGCGGTTCGTTGTTTAAAATCTTTTGAGCAATAAGGTTCCAATGCACAGAAAAGTCCAAAAACTTGCCTTCGAGCTGCGGAACATAACCGTTGAAGCTCTTATGCAAAAATTGAAGCGTCCGATTTACGAAATTGCCGTAAATTGCCGATAGCTCGTTATTGTTACGCGATTGGAAGTCCTTCCATGAAAAATCGCTGTCCTTTGTTTCAGGAAAATTCATCGCCAAGGTGTAGCGCAAAGCATCGATATGACCCGGCTGAGGAAAATCGGCGATGAAATCGCGCAAATCAATGCTCCAATTGCGGGATTTGGACAGCTTTTGGCCTTCGAGATTCAAGAATTCGTTAGCCGGAACGTTATCAGGTAAAATATACCCGCCGCGACCGTGCAGCATTGCAGGGAAAATCAGAGTATGGAACACGATATTGTCCTTGCCGATGAATGCAATATAACGCGTTTCTGGGTCCTGCCACCATTTACGCCATTCATCAGCTTTTCCGTGGGCAATAAAGTATTCCTTGGTTGCAGTGATATAGCCTAAAACAGCATCGAACCAAACGTAAAGAACTTTTCCTGCGCCGATTCCGGGCTCAAGTTTTTTTGACTTTTCAAGGCTTACTCCCCAGTTCAAATCGCGTGTTATTGCGCGCGAGCCCATGCCTTGGTTAAGCCAGCTGCGGGTTTGCTGCAATACGTTATCCTTCCAATCGGACGAATGCGATTTGATGTAACCTTCTAAAAATTTTTGGAACTTACCGAATTCCATATACCAATGAATGGTTTTACGAGGCACCGGCGGCTCGCCGCTGACGAGGCTCTTAGGATTTTTAAGTTCAAGCTGATTGTAATAAGCGCCGCAAGAATCGCATTGGTCGCCACGAGCGCGGTCGTAGCCGCAATTCGGACAGATACCTTCGACATAGCGGTCCGGCAAAAACATATTTGCCTTCAAATCGTAGAACTGTTCCTCTTCTTTTTGGACGAGCCAACCTTTTTCGACGAAATCGTCAAAGAATTCGATAGCAGTATCGTGATGCAGCGCATTCGATGTCCTCGAGTAAATATCGAATGACATGCCAAATCCTTCAAATGCTGCGCTGTTGGCTATATGATATTTGTCAATTATTTCCTTTGGCGTTACATTTTCCTTTTCTGCGGCTATGGTTATGGCGACGCCATGTTCGTCCGAACCGCAGACATAGAGCGTTTCCTTGCCCGAAAGCCTTAACCAGCGCGCATAAATATCTGCCGGCAGGTAAGCCCCAGCCAAATGCCCCAAATGAATATAACCATTGGCATAAGGTAGAGCTGACGTTATTATTGTTCTTTTCATTTTTATCCTTATTATTAAAAATCAATCA
>CAYLSY010000101.1:0-8193 GCA_964386275.1 uncultured Hyphomicrobiales bacterium | reverse complement strand
TAAAGGGTTAGTTGTTTATTTTCTAAACTGTTCTTTTAAAATTTGTTCCTTTTTTGTAACATTAACTCTTTTTAATTATATGTATTTACGTTTATTTTTTCATATCTCCTTTCCTTAAAAGAAGATACTTTAAAATATAATCTAAAGCATGTCTTAAAAAGAGATTATGTAATGGAAATACCACATATTATAAGTAATGCTCTTTTTTTACGAATAAAATAAATTGACATATAAATAATTTTCATTCAATAATATTAATTTTTTTTGGAGGTATTATGCATCGATTGTTTCGTTTAAGTATCCTGATGGCTCTGTTCGGCATCATGGGCTTTACAGCCATGAATGCCGCGACGCCAGTCTACCTTTCTGGAGGAGTGCCATCCGGCGAGGTGAAGGTGATATTAAATGACCCGAGCGTCATTTACTATATCACCGGTAGCTATACTGTCGCCGGTACTCTCATTATTGAACCCGGTACGGAAATCTATTTCCTTTCCGACAGCCGTATAGTTGATTCATGCGGCGGACGTATTATCGCCGACGGTTTTGCTGGCGTTATTTATAACGCCAATCCCGAAGGCGTAAGTCCGAAACCCGACGAAAATCCTTATGGCTGGCAAGGTTATGGCGACTTGGCATATTTCCTTAATGAGGAATTCGGAAAAACCATCGACGTTCAAACAATGCGAGATTTGACGGTTCACCCCGACAAATACAACGATATATTCAATGTTGTACTTAACACTACAACTAGAACTTTGAAAAACGTTCCCCCAGGAACGCCTCTTGGAGCTAACGAACACTTTATTCCTTTTGAAAAAGCAATCCTGTATGTTGCAGGACAAATAGCAGACATACACACACTCGATTATAGAAATCTTATTCCATGGAAAAGAATTAACGGCGAAGATGTAGATTTTGAACAGGCTAAAATCCGCTTTATCGGACGTCCAGTCAACGCATTCTCGAAAGAATGGGGACATATCGTGGTATTACCCGGCGCTCGTGCAGCATTCTTCCGCAATTGTTCATTCGAAAATTTCCGCAAAGACACAACAGTTGATAATAAAAACTTCTACAATACAAGTTCATTTCCCGGACTTGCAGCCGGTACAGTTGCAGAAATCAACCGCCTCTTGAAGAAAGCCTCGAACGGCGGCGGCGGTGTTATTACTACTTTCTCGTCCAGAACTTGGCTTTTAAACTGCGATTTCAAGGATAACTTCGCTCGCCACAACGGCGGAGCACTTCAAATTTTGCAGGCTCCCGAAGGCTATCCGGTTGCAAACCTTGGATTAGGTTTCTATCCGCAGAATAAAAACCCATTCCTTACAAACCAAGACAATTCCTTGCTTGCTGAAAATACTAACATCCTGAGGATTGACAACATCGATGAACCTGCGTCAATGGCGGAAATTTCATGCTATGACCGTCAGGCTTACGACGATGCTCGTATCGCAGCTTTCCTCGGTAGAATGCGTAATCTTAAATTTGAAAATAACATTGTGCAATTGGCAAACTATGGTACTGTCATTGTTAACGGTATCGAAGTAACGCAAGATATTACCGACGTTCCAGCAACATTACGCGTTGAAAGCTGGAGAAACCAAGCATTCGGCGGCGCAATCTATGTAGCCAGCCGTGAAAACGACCCAACACCCGATTATATCGGTATCGGCTTTGGTGTTAACGAGGGTATTAATACTATAGAAGGTTATAAATCATTTAATGAAATTGATTTCTTCCAAGCTATCAATAATACCGTTCGTAACTATCAAAATAGCAGCACGTCGAAAGGCGCACGCGGTGGCGCATTGTATATCGGCGACAATACTACTGCCATAGTAAAAGGAAAATTCCTCAACAACAGAGCAGTTACTCCATTTATCACATCAGACCCAAGCCGCACAGGCTACGAACAAGGTGAATTTGCATTGGGCGGCGCTATATTCTTGAAGCAAACACCGGGCAGATTGCTCGTTAAAGGTGGAGTTTCAACTGACGATGAGGTAACTACATTTTCAAAAAACGAAGCAGGTATGGGCGGAGCTATTTATGTCAGCAACAATGGCGACGATTTAACTCCTCGTCCTTCGCCCATAATCGGCGGAGCTGATGTTTCTACCACAACAAGAGATTTCGGTTTAAAAATCAAATTTGTTGAAAACACAGCCATCACAGCTGGTGGAGCTATCTATACAAAACGCAACATGTCTATCAATGGCGGCGGCGGCATTGTAAACGAATCTATCTATGGTTATGGTCCCAACTATTATATTGATTTCAGCAACAATGAAGCCGGTTATGCCGGTGGAGCTATCGCTGTTCAACTCTCAAACAGCACAGCCGCTTTGAGTTGCGCTCATAAGACAATTCAATTTACTAGAGCTTTATTTAAAGAAAATGAAGTCGGCTACACTGTTACAGGCGATAATAGACAGTATATCCGCGGTGGTGGAGCTGTCTATTCATTGTTCGGCGATATTAACATTAATAAAGCCGTCATTTACGAGAAAAACAAAGTTAAAAATGGTAACGGCGCTGCAATCGCAATGGTTGCTCCCGATATGAATACCAAGAGATATTATGTTACCGATTTGGATAACGTTACTTATAGCCCTGCAACAGGCGTTGCATCGTTCATGACAGAACGAAACGACGTGTTTACATTCAATTCAACTGCATTTCCTCCGACTACCGACATGTTAACCCAGTTCCTTGATAACGAAGTCGAAGTAGAAGAAGATGTAATGGCTAAAGAAAATGGCACAGGTACAACTCAAGTTGGAGCAGGCACTGTCGAAACAACGGTAAACCTTGACGTTAGCGCATTCAGCGACGCAGACCATGGCGTTTTAGCCGGCGCTGCAGGTACAATCATTCAACTTACTCGCAGACCCGACGGTATCAACTGGCTCTGGCAATACAGAAACTGGGCTGGCGGCGAATACTTCTATGATGGAGTATTTACAAGCACAATGAACGCTCTTATGGTTGGCGAAAGCGGTATCATCGTTAAGACAACAGACCAAGGTATTACTTGGACTCAAAAGCGTCCCGGAACAAGCGAAGAAGACCTCTTCGGAGTCTTTTCAATCGCAAACGGCAATTGTTTTGCTGTCGGTCAAAACGGTATCGTTTTGAAATCAATCAACGGTGGCGAGACATGGGGTACGCCTACCTATATTACTAATGATGATTTGAAATCAGTATTCTTTACTTCACAGGAAGTAGGTTATATAGTTGGAAAACGTGGCTTTATTGCAAAAACTATCAACGGTGGTAATTACTGGGAAATCATTAACATTAATACTACTGCAAATCTGAACAGCGTATTCTTCCAAAACGTAAATACCGGTTATGCCGTGGGCGATAACGGTTTAGTTCTTAAAACAACTAACGCAGGACAAACATGGTCGCCTTCGATTATTGGAGGATTTAACCTATTAAGCGTAAAGTTTACAAGCGAAACAACCGGTTTTGCTACAGCGTCCAACAATGTGTTATTCAAAACAAACGATGGTGGCGCAACATGGACTCAGGTTACAATGCCTGCTGACCCGAATTACGCTCCCGACCTTAACAAGATTTGCTGGACAGGTCTCAATGGCTTTATTGCCGGCGATTACGGTCAAGCATTCCAATCTGCTGACGGTGGCTCGACTTGGACAAGAATTCGTCCTTACGACAGAAGCGTAACAGATGTTGTTCGCTATCATCCCGATAATACTGTTAGCTTGGTTGAAAACGGTATCGGACTTGGCGGCGCAATCTATGTGCTCGATAGAGTCTCTCAAGATAAAGCCAATCGTGCCGACAGCGTTATGATGAACCGCGTTAGAATTCAAAACAACAAAGCTTTTTCAGGCTCTGCTATTTATTCTGATAACTTCGGATTGAACTTCGTTTTATCGCGTTCTCTCGTTACCGGCAATATTTCTACTTCAGAAATTGGTGTTAACCAAAATGTTATTACCGGAGCTATGAAGGACGATAAAAACGCCGCTTCAAGCGATCTTGCAGGCGCAGTATTCTATTGCGAACTTCAAGGTCCACTCCCAATTGATAAATATCCCGAAGCTGCAAACTCAATTTATAATAATACTGCAAGGTTTACAATCAGAATACCCGACGCTCCCAATACCAAAGGCATTCTTGCCGGAACAAGCGGTATCGGAACAAGCGGTTATGACTATGTCGTGGGTAACTACTGGGGACACACTGAAGCCAATGTCAATATGTTGGTCGTTCATCCTTCCGGTGGTGTAAACGGCGTTGTCCAAGAAACATTCTTCTTGGCTACCGACGGCGAAAACAGATTGCCCTATATGCACAATCCTACTACTTTACTCGAACAAGGCCCGTTCGAATCAATCGGTGTTTTCTCTTATACTCCGATTCCTTTGCTGAACGACGCCAGCAGTCAAGACATTCCGGATTATACTCAATCGATTCCCGAACAACTCTTGATGAGCGGTAAAGTATATGATTTGAATGATAAAGGAACTGATATTAAGATTGTTAATTATTCAAAACGCAGAATGAGCCCGATTGAAGACTTTTCTGTCGGTATGGTTCGTAATTTACGTACATTCACAAACGCAACACAACCTTCGTTCGGTAAAGTTGTAAAGCGTTGGACAAAAGATCCGTTTATTTCGGAAAACCCCGCTTATCCGCAATTGGCTCAAATGCAATTCGAATTCTTTGCCGACAAAGACGGAATTTACTATCATCCGATTGCATATCCTGTATATTTGGAAGCTCTAGCCGATTATGATGGTGACCCAAGATTTGTAAACCATGATACTCGTTTAATCAACGAAAACGTATTTATCGCCGTTAACGAAAATACAGGCGATTACATTCGTTTGAACTTAAAGCAGGTTAACGAATCTGATAAAAAAGAAATCTTCCGTACACGTTTTGAGTTAGTGCCTGATTCTTCTGATAGAAATCCGCAACCTCAAGTACGCCGCCTGCGCGAAGGTTTACTTACATTTGGCAGCATGGTTGCAATTATGCAAGCTCTCTATCGCAATCCTTATAATGAAGATGCTGGTGCTCTTCCCGGAAGAAAATATACTAATTTTATTGATCAATTTGCCGCTTGCGATACTATTATGTTTAGAAACAGGGATGTTTATCCTGTTTTGAATAATAATAAAGCCACATACTTTGCTGGCGAGCGCTTCAATGCGCTTCCTGTAAATCTTGGCGACCAAGTAACGATTATATCCCGTACAATCCTCTGGAAAGACGGTTGGAACGAAGCAAGAAACAAAGGTATTTCATTCGTAGTAAGAAATTCTACTTCAGTGCCTCAATTTACAGGCGACGTTGTTAGAATGGGTATTCCTGATGTTATCACCAGACCTTCCGACTATCCTTGGGAAAACGAAGATACAATTTCTCTTGATATGTATACAAATACAGTACTTGTAACCGAAGATAGATATTATCCGAAACCCGATGGCTGGTATAGCAATCCTGATGACCCGAATTTGTCATTTGCTTAAAGTGGACGCGACTCTATCTTTACAGGTACTGCCATTGACGAAAATAATTTCTATGACCCGCGTTCGTATTTCTATCCCGGTCGCTATCCTCGTTTGACATACGGCTGGTCGGTTCCTGAAGAGTCTGGTCTTGCCCGCTGGCTGCATGCAGATACTGTGAAAGCATCGGCGCCAATGAGAGACGGCGCATTGGGCTACCTTGTATTCAAGGGTAGACCGTTTAATCCCTTCATCGTTCCAGGCGGCGAAACTGTAACAGTTTGGGTTGATAATTATCCTATGCATTATCGTATTATCGACTCTTTGCGTGCAATGGAGCCACCTATCGAAGAGGATGTCCTTCAAAAATATTTAAATCAATATCCTTCGTATTATAACGTGCCGAAATACGATGAAGCCACTGATAGATATTTACAGCAAGATACAATCGATAACGGTAGATATTTCAGAACATATTATTCATATAAATTATATGTTCTCGATTCGATGCCTCGCTTCCTTGAACCGGGCGTTAGAGTCGATAGCGTTACCGCTCCGTCGGTCTATACATGCAATTTGACTGCCGACGGCAGAATTAAGGCTAATTTGACCGATAAACTTCGTATGCAAATAGACCTTAATACAGATGATGAACTCGAAGATAAGCTTTACGAAGGTAAATGGGATTTCCGTTATGGCAGAACTTCTTACGGTTTCGGTAGTATTGCTTACCGACCTGACGAAGAAGTTGAATTCGAACCGGCGCAAGTTCGACCTTCATGGATGTTGAATGACTATATCTGTTACTACGGACAGGAAACCTCTGACCCGTTCGTTCGAGATTTTACTCGCGAAGGAAAATTGAATCTACGTGTACCAGGAGATGTCGCAAGGCAAATGCTCACTCCAACAGTTCAAGTAAATCAGAATATGAATACAGATACAGTTGTAAATCTTGTCGTTAATGACGGTCATGGCGGTATAAACTCAAAATTAATGGGTGTGTTTGTAAACGTTGTTCCTCAGATTCTTACAACGGATTTACCCGATGCCAAAGAAGATGTTGAATACAATATTACAGACGAATTGAATCAATTAATGGATTCTACTCGTATGATTAAGATTTACGACCCGAATAGAGACCAACAGCATTATTTCGAACTTATTAAAGCCGATTATCCCGATGACCAAATTGCTATTGACCCATGCTTCCCCGAAGCAGGCTCAATTGACCTTACAAATCTTAAGATTACGCCGGATTGGCTCAACATTAATCCACATAGCGGAATGCTTTATGGAGTTCCCGGTGTTAAGGATGCTCCACGTAACGAAACAGTCGTTGTTGTTGTATGGGATATGGTCGACGGCGAAAAACAATTGGCTACAATAGCTCAAATTCCGCTTTTTGTTGATTCGACAAATCATAAACCTACTCTTCAGGAAGTACCCGGTGTTCGCTGTGTTGATAAAGACAAACCGTATGTCGATACCCTTTTGGCAGTCGATTATGATTTATTGCGTGGAAAAGGCTTGCCCGGCGATGTAACTGAAACACTATCCCTTAGAATTATTGAACCAAACGGTTTGACAATTACTCCTTCTACTATAAATGGTACATTGTCAGATGATTTCGTTAAAGTTGTTATTTCAGCTAATGATTTGTCTGGCGTTACAATTGGTTCAGATGGAAAAGTAAACGTAGTAGTCGAAATTAAAGATGCTCTTAATGTTGTTAGCACTATTACTTATAAGCTGAAAATTTCCGATCCGGTTCTCTTCACTTGTCCGATTACTGTTGCCAATAGTAAGGGGTCATCATTTGTTCTTGAATTTGGTACTGCATCTGTAGCTTATAATCCATCAACAGGTTCTGGCGATGATGGTAAACCGACAGGAACACTTGATTATAACTTCTGTGAATATGAATTGCCTCCTCCGGGCGATCAAATTAGTATATTCGACACTCGTTGGACAATTCCTCAAACAATGGGTGTTCAAAGAAATATCTATCCGGAAGCTAAATCTGGCGCTACAGGTGTTAATCGTTATCGCGCTCAAATTACTGCAGGTGGAGCAGGCGGCTCGAACTATCCATTAACTTTGAAATGGAAATTGTCTGACGTTCCTGATAGAAACAACACTGCAAAGAATCCGACAGGAGCTAGTTGGTACTTATGGGATCCTTATTCAGACGGTAATTATATCAATATTAATATGAATACTGGCGCTGGCAGAGTTGCACAAAACATTGGAACAGCAGTTGTAACTGGCGATGAATGCATCGTAACAATTGCTGCTGTCGATTTTAATGGATTTGTAATCTTCTTTGATTGGACTACTGGCGTTAATGATAATCAAGAAAATGGTTATTCAAACGAAATTGTATCTGTCAGTCCAAATCCAATGAATCCGTCAGAAACAGAATCGACAATAGAATTCAATACAATGAATTATAGCAGAGTAAGAATCGAAGTAATTGATAACCTCGGTAATATAGTTTCTGTTATTACTGACAATGAGTATGCTGCAGGTATGCACACAATTGCTTGGAACGGAAGAGGCTTAAATGGCTCAGAACTTTCAAGCGGTTCATACATGCTGCGTATGACCAGCGGTGTATCAAGTTCGACTTATCGTATGAATATCGTTAAATAAAATAAAAATTAATCCGGCGGGCTTCGTTTGCTCGCCGGAT